>CAZKNV010000093.1:0-7152 GCA_964554145.1 uncultured Burkholderiaceae bacterium | reverse complement strand
AACATTCATTTCCTGTGGGCGTCAGCGTTGTGGAGCGGCGATGGCCAGGCGGCGTTGCGCGCTGCCGACGAGCTGGCGGCCACGGCAATGCCGCGCGACGACGGTGGCAGCGGCACGCGTCAGCATTTTCTGGCGGCGCCGGCGCTGACCCGAGTGCGGCTGGGCGAATGGGATGCGCTCACGACGCAAACGAGTCCTGCTCCGGCCGAAGCGAATGCGCAACCGTATCTCGCCGGCTTGATGCAGTTTGCAAGGGGCATGGCTGCCGCGGCGCGCGGCGACATTGCTATTGCGCAGGCCGAGCTCGACCTGTTGCGCCGTTCCCAGCGTTTGGCGAAGACGGCAGCGCTGACCGTCAAGAACATCAACCAGGCGACCGATGTGTTGAACGTTGCGCGCCTGCTGTTGCAATCCGCCATCGCCGGCGCACGCGCAGCGAGCAATGACTCGATTCGGTATGCACGAGCGGCGGTCGCCGCCGAAGATCGATTGGCGGCCGATGATCCTCCCGTGTGGCTCGTGCCGTCGCGGCATGCGCTCGGCGCCGCACTCTTGAGCGCCGGCTCGCGGGCCCAGGTAACCGAAGCGGCCGCGGTGTATCGCGCCGATCTGCGGCAGCATCCGCAAAACGCTGTTGCATTGAACGGATTGGCTGTCGCCGAGCGTCGATTACGGCGTCCGCTCATTTCCTCCGCGCTGTCCGCGCGCCATGTTGCGCCTTCTTTCGAGTGACCCCATGCCTATCGAAGTCATTGTCCTGTTCGCGCTGATTGGGCTTAACGGCCTGTTCGCGATGTCGGAAATCGCGCTGGTGACTGCTCGCCGCGCGCGGCTGCAGGTGCTGGTCGAAGAAGGCGACCGGGGAGCAGCGGCGGCGATGGCGCTGAACACCGAACCAACACGATTTCTGTCGACGATTCAGGTCGGCATTACGTCGATCGGAATCACCAGCGGCATCGTGGGCGAGGCCGCTTTTGCTACTCCGTTAAGCCAGTGGCTGATCGGTCTCGGCGCCGATCCCGGCAACGCCAGCCTCGGGGCGACGGTGCTGGTCGTGGTGGTGATTACCTATATTTCGATCGTTATCGGTGAGCTGGTCCCGAAGCGCCTGGGCCAGATTTGGCCGGAAACGGTGGCTCGCCTGGTCGCCAGGCCGATCGGGTGGCTGGCAATCGCAACGCGCCCGTTTGTGCGGCTGCTGTCGTCGTCGACCGACATTCTGCTGCGGCTGCTGGGTGCGCGCGCGACAAGCGGGTCGGGGGTGACTGAGGAGGAAATTCACGCGCTGATTCAGGAAGGGTCCGATCACGGCGTCATCGATGAGCAGGAGCGAGCGATGGTGCGCAATGTGTTCCGGCTTGACGACCGCCAGATCGCCTCACTGATGACGCCGCGTTCCGACATTACCTATATCGACCTGGAAGATTCGCCGGCGGACAATCTGAACAAGGTGCTCGAGTCGCAGCATTCGCGCTTTCCGGTGTGTCGCGGCGGGTTGCGCGAGTTGGTCGGCATCATCAGCGCCAGCAGCCTGCTGCAGCAAACGATTCGCGGCCAGGCACCGGATTTTTCCAAAGGTCTGGCGGCGATCGCGTATGTGCCGGAATCGCTGACCGGCATGGAGTTGCTCGAAACGTTTCGCTCATCGACTTCGCATCTGGCGCTGGTAGTCGATGAATACGGCGAGATTCAGGGGCTGGTGACGTTGCAGGATCTTCTCGAGGCGATTACCGGCGAGTTCAAGCCGCCGAGTGTCGAAGATGCGTGGGCGGTGCAGCGGCAGGACGGCTCGTGGCTGCTCGACGGCCTGATTCCGGTGCCCGAGTTAAAGGACCGGCTCGGGTTTGCCGCGGCTCCGGAAGAGGAGCTGGGTCGCTACAACACGCTTAGCGGGATGGTGATGCTGCTTCTCGGGCGCGTGCCGCGCACGGCCGACGTTGCCGAGTGGCAGGGATGGCGGTTCGAGATCGTCGATATGGACAAGCACCGCATCGATAAAGTGCTCGCATCGCGCTTGCCCGACAGCGCTCGCCGCGACGATGAAGATCGGAGTAAGGCGGTCGAACTGCCGCGTTAGTTATACCGTCGCGAGCCGGTAGCGGTTGATTTCGTCGCGCGCGCTCTGCGCCGCGCGCCGCGCTGCATCGGCAAAGTCGTCGTCTTTCGACGCATAAATGATGGCGCGCGAAGAGTTGAGGACGATGCCGGCGCCGTCGGCCGTTTGCCCCGCCTTGACGCTCGCTTGGATATCGCCGCCCTGCGTGCCGATACCCGGCACCAGCAGCGGCATTGCGCCGACAATCTTGCGCACCCGCGCCAGCTCGTTCGGATACGTGGCGCCGACCACCAATCCCAGCTGTCCGCCGCGATTCCACGTTGATGCCAGCCGCGCCACGCGCTCGTACAAAGGTTCGCCGTCGACCCTCAGCATCTGCAAATCGTCGCCTCCGGCGTTGCTGGTGCGGCATAGCAGGAACGCACCGCGATCGGAGTACGACAGGTACGGTTCGATCGAATCGAGGCCGAGGTACGGCGACAGCGTGACTGCGTGCGCGTTGTAACGCTCGAAGACTTCGCGCGCGTAATGCGCTGCTGTGGAAGCCATGTCGCCGCGCTTGGCATCGAGAATCACCGGTACCGCCGGATGCGCTTGCCGAATGTAGGCGATCAAACGCTGCAACTGCTCTTCAGCGCTTGCAGACGCGAAATACGCGATCTGCGGCTTGAACGCGCATGAGACGTCCGCGGCCGCATCGACGATCGCCTTGCAGAACTCGAAGATCGAATCGCGGGTAGCGCGCAGGTGCGCCGGAAAGCGTGCCGGATCGGGATCGAGTCCGACGCACAGCAGCGAGTCAGCAGTGCGCCAGCGCGCTTTGAGCATCTCGACGAATGTCATGCGTCCTCCGGTGCGGAAGTTTACTGATTACGGTGAGCAGGTCCTACTGCTAGCCTGCGCCAGCCATGGCCGTAACGAGACTGTCCACACGCGACCTTGCGTTGCTGGTGCTGCTGACGCTCTTCTGGGGCTTCAACTGGCCGGTAATGAAGCTCGGCGTGGCCGAGCTGCCTCCGCTGTACTTCCGCACCATCTGCCTGGCCGGCGGGCTGGTCGTTATCGGGTGCTGGGCGCGCGCGATGCGTGTGTCGATGAATGTGCCCGCCGGCGCGTGGCCGCTGGTGATCAAACTCGCGATCCCGAACATGATTGCATGGCACGTGCTGGCGATCGTTGCGATCAAGATGCTGCCGTCGGGGCGCGCGGCGATTCTCGGCTACACGATGCCGGTGTGGGCGGTCTTGATCGGCCTGATCGCATTCAACGAAAGACCGTTGCCGCGCCATTGGTTGGGCGTGCTGGCGGCGGCGATCGGGACGTTGCTGCTGCTGTCATCCGAATTCACGACGCTGGCCGGCGCGCCGCTCGGCACCGTGTTGATGCTGGTCGCCGCAGCGGCGTGGGGCTACGGCACACATCTGATGCGGCGGCATTTGACCGACATGCCGATCATTGCGCTGACATTCTGGATGCTCGCGATCACCGTCGCCGTGATGCTTGCGGTATCGATCGTGTTCGAGCTGCCGCGCTGGCGCGCACCGGATGCGACCGAGTGGGCTTCGATCGTCTACAACATGGTGCTTGCGGTCGCGTTCTGCCACGTCGTCTGGTCGATGCTGGCGCGCAAGCTGCCGCCCGCTGCAAGCGGGTTATCGGTGATGATGATTCCGGTGCTCGGCGTGTTTTCCGGTATGTGGCTGCTCGGTGAGCAGCCGTTCTGGCAGGACTACGCGGCGCTGGTTCTGATCGTCGTTGCACTATCGACCGTTTTTCTTGCACCGAAAGCCGCCGTGCGCTGATTCAGCGGCCAGGGTCACTTTCTAAACAGCTCTATGCGCTCCGGCGTCGGCGGGTGCGTCGACAGGTAGGCCGGCCATTGGCTGCTCGAGCCTCGCTTGTCGTGCGCTTTTTGCATGCGCTCGAACAGCGTTGCCAGCGAATCAGTCGGTACGCCATTGGCGCGCAGCAAATCGACCGCGTAGGCATCGGCTTCGCGCTCCATCGATCGCGAATAGTCGAGCTCGATCAGGAGCGCCGGCAACGCAGCCAGCACGGTGCTGACATCCCCGACCAGCACTGCCGCAGCGGCCCCGACTGCGGCGCTGGCAAACAGCCGGCGCATCAAATGCCGATGTTCAACGTGGCCCAGCTCGTGCGCGAGCACACCGAGCACCGCGTCGTCGTCCGGCGCCAGTTCAACCAGCTCGTCGGTGACATAGATGATGCCTCCGGGCAATGCGAGGGCATTCGGGCCGATCTTCGATGCACGAAATCGAATTTCATAGTCGCGTCCGTCGGACGGCGCAATGGCATCGAAGCGGTCAAGCAATGCATCGCGCCGTTCGGCTGATAGTCGCGTTTCCGAAAACACCCGCTTTTCCAGAAAGCGGGTCGCTTCTGTGCCTAGCCGATCTTCCCAACTCAACGGCACCCGCATTGCCGCGTATTCGGCGGCCGCCGGCAGAACCCAGCGGTATGCAACGAAGAGAACAGCAATCAAGGCGATCACCGCCAACAATGCGCTACGCCATCGGTTCTGCCATGACACCACCAGCGAATCGCGGTGGCCGGTGTCGGCAAGGATTTTCGAGAACGCTGCGTTGTCCGGGATTTCGCAGTACGAGTGGTCGGGCAATGTGACGATGCGCGGCGCGTGCGCGAGCGGCTCCGAGACTTTCAGCTGAGATAGCGGTACCCGCAAATCGATGCCTTCGCCGACCATGTGCATGTGATCGTCGGCCACGGTGATTTGCACTGCATGTGCGCGCGAACTGCGGCCATCGAAGTAACGCGCGCCGACAGTGCTCACGGCAGGCTCACAAGCCGATATCGATATCGAACAGATCTGCGGCGCCTTCGCCGGTCGCTTCGACCTGTTCGCTCGATGCGTCAGCGAGAAAGTGATCCATGCCGGTTGCCGCGACCGCAGTCACCGATTCAAGCCGGTACTTCAAGCTCCGAATCACTGCAAATGGTATGAACAGCCCGAGCGTGACGATTATCAGGATGATGTTGACCAGGTAAATGCGCGCCATCGGCAGTATCTTCGCCGCGCTTCTAAAAAGTGAACTTCTCCGACCGCCGTGTTGTTCCAGACACGGTTCTGCAACAGCACCACGAAGGCCGACCAGATCAGCAGATACAGCGCGTAAAACAGCACCAGGCCAATCACGATACCGACCACCGGCGGCTCGCCGGTGCTGAGCCATACGCCGTAGCCCACCGCAGCTCCGGCAGCCACTGCAACCAGGCCGATTCCGAGTGTCAACGAGAACAGGATGCCGTAGACGGCATAAAACCCGCGCGCCGTGGCGCTGAACGTGACTGCAGTCGAACCAAGGAAGCTGTTGCCGTGCTGATAGCGCTTGAAGCGATAGTGCAGATAGGGCACCAGTGCAAAGTAAATCAGCAACGATCCAAAGAAGGCCGGGACAAACCATGTTGGCGGCAATGCATCCTCATCGGCGCCTGCGAACGATCCTGCGAGCACGCCCGGCAACACCAGCAGCAGTATCGGTGCAGCGATCAAGTACAACTCGCCGACGCTGCCATTGAAACGAAAGCGAATGCCGCGGTAGCTCGAGTAACGCAAGCGGAAGCGCAGCGACTGCCGTATCAGCCAGGGGAAAACTGCCGCGAGTAATACCAGTGTGATCACGCCTGCAGCCACCGAAAAGCGAAAGCTGAAGTTGTAGGCGATCAGCAAGACAAGTGCGATCAGACGGCCCTTGAGTATCGCCAACGGCGAGCCGTGATAGTCGGACGAAGCCTCCGCGATCTGCGTGTTGCGGTACATGTACTTGAGCCTGCGTACCTTGGCCCAGGCGGAGTAGATACCGAGGGTAACGATCGTCAGCAGCAGATTGACGATCCAGATCCGAAAGTACTCGCTGCCGGTGCCGAGGAAGCGCACCGGATACTCGATGGATGCCGACGCTGAATCAATCATCGGCTGCGCCGGCTCGGAGATCGGCTGCATGCGATTCCCCTCTCTTGTTGTGTGTGCGCGTTGTAGCGGAGTGCGGGCGAGCGGGCAATCGGCGGACGAAAAAAAGCCCGCCGAAGCGGGCTTTGTCGTTCTGCATGTGCCGTATGGATCCCCGCCTGCGCGGGGATGACGGCGCTGTTTCCAATCGCGCTACGCGCTCTTGGACATCGCCGTCACATGTCCATACCGCCCATGCCGCCCATCCCACCCATACCTCCGGACATACCGCCACCACCGCCTTGTTTCTCTTCAACCTGCTCGGCGACCATTGCGTCGGTCGTCAGCATAAGACCGGCAATCGATGCCGCATTTTGCAGCGCCATGCGAGTGACTTTGGTCGGATCCAGCACACCCATCGCGACCAGGTCACCATACTCGTGCGTCTGCGCATTGAAGCCGAAATTGCCCTTGCCATCAGCCACTTTGTTGACGACGACGCTCGGTTCTTCACCAGCGTTCTCGACGATCTGGCGCAGCGGCTCTTCCATTGCACGCAGCACGATCTTGATACCGGCGTCCTGATCCGGGTTGTCACCCTTGACCTTGGCAACTGCCTGCTTGACGCGGAGAAATGCGACTCCACCGCCTGCAACTACACCTTCTTCGACCGCAGCACGCGTGGCATGCAACGCATCTTCGACACGCGCTTTTTTCTCCTTCATTTCGACTTCGGTTGCGGCGCCGACCTTGATCAACGCCACGCCGCCGGCGAGCTTCGCAACGCGCTCCTGCAGCTTTTCCTTGTCATAATCGCTCGTCGCTTCTTCGATTTGCGCCCGGATAGCCTTGACCCGGCCTTCGATGGCCTTCGTATCGCCGGCGCCGTCGATCAGCGTTGTGTTTTCTTTCGTCACTTCTACGCGCTTGGCCTGGCCCAGGTCGGTCAGCGACGCTTTTTCGAGCGTCAGTCCGACTTCCTCGGCGATCACGGTGCCGCCGGTCAAGGTGGCGATGTCTTCGAGCATTGCTTTGCGACGATCGCCGAAACCCGGCGCTTTGACCGCTACTGTTTTCAGGATGCCGCGAATGCTGTTAACGACGAGTGTTGCGAGCGCTTCGCCTTCGACTTCCTCGGCGACGATCAGCAGCGGCCGGCCGGCTTTTG
>CAZKNV010000092.1:0-7157 GCA_964554145.1 uncultured Burkholderiaceae bacterium | reverse complement strand
AGGGGCCTTGTGGCGGGACGAGATCACTCACATCGACACGGCTGCCGGCATTCGTCGGCATGCTGCGAACACTAAACAAATCCTTCAGCGCGATCGGCAGGCCCATCAACGGGCCGAGATCAATTCCCGCCGAGTGCATTGCGTCCACCGCTGTAGCGCGAGCGAGTGCGCCCTCGTGATCGATGTATGAATAGGCAGCCAAGCGCGGCTGCAGCGCATCGATTCGGGCAAGGATGGCCTGCGTTACATCGCGCGCGCAAATTCGACGCGCGCGAAAGGAAGTCGCGAACGACTCAAGGCTCATGTCACCAAACGGAAACGCAGGCAGGCTCAAGCTGTTGTCTCTGGACAAAAAGCGATCGGTCTTTTCACGTCGTGCTCGCCATGCGCGTGCGACGCTCGCTCCATGCGCGACCCGGCACTGCTGCCAAGAGCTCGCGCGTATACGCATGGCGCGGCTGCGCGAAGACACTCTTCGTCGTACCCATCTCGACGATCTCACCGTAGCGCATCACGGCAATCGAGTCGCACACTTGCGCGGCGACGCGTAGATCATGTGTGATGAAGAGCATCGTAAGTCCGAGGCGCTCGCGGATATCGGCAAGCAGCCGCAGGACCTGCTCCTGCACCGAGACATCCAGCGCCGAAACCGGCTCGTCGGCGACCAGAATCTCGGGATCGAGTGCCAGCGCGCGTGCGAGCCCGATCCGCTGCCGCTGACCGCCGGAGAACTCATGCGGGTAGCGGTCCACGGCGCGTGCGTCCAGTCCGACCAACTCGAGCAGCTCGCGAGCACGTTCCATGGCCTTGCGCACCGGCATGCCGTGCACGATCGGCCCTTCTGCAATGAGCTTACCTACGGTGTACCGCGGATCAAGCGAGCTGTAGGGATCCTGAAACACCATCTGGATGCGCTTCCTGACTGGCCGAAGCGCTGCTTGCGACAGCGCCGCAAAATCGACGTTGCCGATCCGAATCTCACCCGCATCGGGCTCGACGAGACGCGTCACACAACGTGCGACCGTGGATTTTCCGGAGCCCGATTCGCCGACGATCCCCAGCGTCTCACCGCGGCGGATCTCGAAGCGCACCGCCTTCGCCGCATGAACAGACCGGGCGGCACGCCCGAAGAAACCTCGGCGCGAACGATAGTTCTTCTCCAGCCCTGCGACGCGCAGCGCGACCGCTTCGCGCGCGAAATCCTTATCGCGCGCCGGAACGAGATCGGGCACTGCCGCCAGCAACATCCGTGTGTAATCCTCACGCGGAGCCTCTAGAATGTCCGCAGCATCGCCCTGTTCGACCACACGGCCGTGCTGCATGACCACGATGCGGTGCGCGATCTCCGCCACCACGCCGAAGTCGTGAGTGATGAACAGCACGCCCATATGGCGCGTTCGCTGTACCTCTCGGATCAATTCCAGGATCTGCGCCTGCGTGGTCACATCCAGGGCGGTCGTCGGCTCGTCGGCAATCAGCACGTCGGGCTCGAGCACGAGCGCCATCGCGATCATCGCTCGCTGGCGCTGTCCACCGGAAACCTGGTGCGGATATGCGCCATAGATTGCTTGCGGATCGGGCAGATGAACCGAGGCGAGCATCTCGAGCACGCGCTTGCGCCGAGGTTCACGCGCTTGCGGCTGATGAATCTCGATCGCTTCCTCGATCTGCCGACCAATGGTGAGCAATGGATTCAGCGCAGTCATCGGCTCCTGGAAGATCATCGCGAGGCGGCTGCCGCGCAACTCGCGCAGCCGCTCCTGTGCAGCGACCAGCAGGTCCTCGCCGCGAAACAAAATGCGGCCGCCACTGGGACGCACGTGTCGAGAGGGGAAAAGTCCCAGCGCGGCACGCGCCATTACCGATTTACCCGAGCCCGATTCCCCGACGATGCAGACGATCTCGTCGCGTCCCAGTGCGACCGATACGTTTTCCACCGCATGCGCGCGCTCGGCCCACGACGGCAGGTCGATCGTGAGGTTCTCGATCGAGAGCACCGTTTCCGAGGTGTTCGAGGCTGCATCGCTCGAGACCGATGGGCTCATGCGGTTCGCAGGCGCGGATTGAGCGCATCGTTGAGTCCCTCGCCCACCAGGTTGATTGCCATCACGGTGACGAGGATCGCGATACCCGGAATCGTGCAGACCCACCATGCCGTGCGCAGTACCGTGCGGCCCGCGCCGATGATGAAGCCCCAGCTCATCGTGTTGGGATCCGATAACCCGAGGAACGACAGCGCGGACTCGATAAGAATTGCGGTCGCCACCATTAGCGAGCCCGTGACGATGATCGCGGAAAGCGTATTGGGCAGGATATGCAAAAGAATGATGCGCGCGTTGCTCATTCCCATCGAGACACAGGCGAGAACGAACTCTCGGCTGCGCATCGACAGGAATTCCCCGCGCACCAGCCGCGCCATCGGTGGCCATGAAACAACCGCTATGGCGATGATCACATTGCGGATCGACGGCGTGAGCACCGCCACCAGCAGGATCGCAAACAGGAAGAATGGGATCGTCTGGAAGATCTCGGTGAAGCGCATCAGCAACGAGTCCACCCGCCCGCCGTAATAGCCCGCCAGGCCGCCGATCGTCGCTCCGACCAGCACTGCAATCACAGTTGCCACGAGCCCGATCATCAGCGTCGTGCGCGCTCCGTGCAGCACGCCGGCGGTGACATCGCGCCCCAGCTGATCGGTGCCGAAAAGCGTGTCGGCCAGCGGCGCCTGAAAAGGCTTGCCCACCATTGCAAACGGACTCGTAGGGTAGAGCCAAGGTGCAAGCAGCGCGATCGCTGCAACGAGGACAAGGATGACGAGTCCGGCAACCGCAGGTCCATTGCGAAAGAAGCGTCGCGCGAAGCCCTGCATACGGTAATAGCCGTTATCGCAACTCGATGCGGGGGTCGAGCAGCGTGTACAGCAGATCGACTGCGAGGTTGACGATCACGACCAGGCACGCGGAAATGAAGAAGATCCCGAGGAGCAGGTTGATGTCGCGCGCAAACAGCGACTCGTAGGCCAGCAGTCCGAGTCCGGGCCAAGCAAAGACGGTTTCGACCACAACCGCCCCGCCGAGCAGCGCGCCCACTTGCACACCTGCCATCGTAAGGACCGGCAACGCCGCGTTACGCAGCACGTGTCGCCGGGCGATCTGGCGTTCGGAAAGACCCTTCGCGCGTGCGGTGACGACGTAATCCATCGCGTACTGATCGAGTACGGAGGCGCGCATCAGCCGCGTGTAAAGCGCGAGGTAGAACAGCGTCAGGGTGACGGCAGGCAATACCAGATGGTGAGCCACGTCGACGACGTGCGCCCAGCCTTCCTTGAACGCAGCGATCTCCTCGTAGCCGCTGGTGGGAAACCAGCCGAGCTGGATCGAAAAAACCACGATGAACATCAGACCTGCCCAGAACACCGGTGTCGCATAGGCGAGCACCGCGAGCATCGAGATCACTCCATCCTTCCAGCGATTCAGATTACGCGCAGCAATCGCGCCGAGAAGGATGCCGAACGTTACGGAGAGAACGAGGACGCTCACCATCAGCAGCAGCGTCGGCCCGAGACGTGTGACGATTAGCTGCGAAACAGGCATTCCATGGCGGAACGAATAGCCGAGGTCGAGCGTCGCCATGTTGCGGAGATAGACGAGGAGCTGGACGTGGACCGGCTGATCGAGCCCGAATTTCCGCCGCAGTTGCGCCATGTATTCAGGCGTAGCGGAGCCCGCTTCGCCCGCCAGCACGTCAGCCGCATCGCCCGGAGCGAGCTGCAGCAGCGCGAAGTTGAGCAGTACGATCGTCAGCAACGTCGGGATGGCAAGCGCCAGCCGACGCGCAACGTAGGCGAATCCCTGCGGCGACAAAGAGCGCTACTTCGCGAGCCAGGCCTGATCGAACGACGAGTACAGCCCGAGCGGGCTGACCAGCCAGCCTTGCAGACGCTTGCTAGTCACCGTGACGAAATCGAGCTCCATCACGAACACGATCGGGCTTGCCTCGACCACCCTTTTCTGCATCTCGTGATACATGGCGGCGCGCTTCTTCGGATCGGGTTCGATGGTCGCCTGGTCCATCAGCTTGTCGGTTTCCGGCGAGCTCCAGCGCGTGCCGTTAACGAACACTGTTCCGGGCTTGATCAGCTTCGAGTGGTATAGCCGATGCACGCCGATCACCGGATCGGCAAGCGTCTGGATCCAGTTGTTAGTAAGCTCGTAATCGTAGTTCGTGTACACGCGACGCAGCCATGTCGGGACATCCTCATAGCGCAGGTTCACCTTGATACCGAGCTTGCCGAGCTGTTGCTGCACGTACTCGCCGAAGCGCCGCCACTCCTCGCCGTAGGGCGTGATGTCGTGCGTGATCTCGAAGCGGGTTCCGTCGGCGCCGCGCTTGTAGCCGGCCTCATCGAGCAGCTTGTTCCCCATGTCGACGCCGTTGGGCACGTTGTAGCTCAGCACATCGCCTGTCCAGAGGCCGGTCGCCTTGAAGTTCGAGCTGATGGGCCCGGTGGCAGGACGACCGAATCCAAACCAGATGTTGTCGATGACGAACTTGCGATCGATCGCATACGCGACGGCCTGGCGTACCTTGGCATTGTCGAACGGTTTTTTCTGCGTGTTGAAGTCAAGCTCGACGATCGGTGACTGCATTTCGTACCCGCGGGTCGTGATCGCGATATGCGGCAGCGCCTGCAGGCGCTTCACATCGAGCGGCAAAATGGCGCTAAAGCCGCCGATTTGCACTTCCTGTGTTTCCATCGCAGCGGCACGGGTTGCGCCATCGGCGATGAAGCGCGCAACGATGCGATCGAGATGCGGCCTGCCCTTACGCCAGTATTCGCCGTTGCGGTCGAAGCGCATGTACTGGCCCTTCTGCCATTCCACGAACTTGAACGGACCGGTGCCGATCGGCTTGTTGGCGCTCGGATGATTGACGATGTCACCCGTTCCGAATACGTGCTTCGGCAGCATCGGAGACTCATAGCCCGAGAGCGCCATCAACATGTACGGCGCCGGCTCGGACAGGCGAAAGATGGCTGTGCTCACATCCGGCGTGTCGATCGCATCGACTGCGCGGAACGTGTTCACACCGCGCGGATGTACTTTCTTCAGCACGTCGAGGATCGAGAACTTGACGTCCTCACTTGTGAACGGCCGCCCATCGTGGAATTTGACGCCCTGCTGCAGTTTGAAGGTGATCGTCTTGCCGTCCGGGCTTACCGACCACGACTGCGCCAACCCGGGAACTGGGCGCAGGTTGAAATCGTATTCGAGCAGCCCCTCGTACACCTTGGTCGCAACCTGACCGATTGGACCCGACGTGCTCTGGTACGAAGCGAGCGTCGGTGGCTCCGGCTGAACCACCATCACGAGCGTGCCGCCGCGTTGCGGAGTGCCTTGCGCGAGCGATGCGGCAGGAATGAGCGCCGCGATGCCCGCAGCAACGGCGAGCGAACGCGCGATATATAGCAGAGCTTGCATGCTTGTCTCCTCGGTCTTCGGCGACGCTCGGACGAACGTCCACGTCTGCCGCGCAGCTTGCAATGCTATTGCAGGCGAGGGGGCTTGAGAAGCGCTAGAACGGCTATTTTCAGTTAACGACGTGGAAAGGCTGGCGCTGCAGCGCCGCGTCGGCGCATTTGAAGCCGGCGCGCCGGGCGTGAGCTAACGACAAGGTGGTTGACTGCTCGATCATGCCGGTGCTTGTCAGCGGCAATACCAACGCGCCGGCGATCATGATCGCGGAGAAGGCGGCTGACATGATCCGCGAAGATGCGCGGCGTTCCTGAACGGAGTGTTCGAAAATTCTCCGCTACGATTGAACGATGCCCGCGATGTTCAACTTTGAATGGGATTCCGAAAAGGCGGCGACGAATCTACGCAAGCACAAGGTTACGTTCGATGAGGCTGTGACGGTGTTTGGTGACGCGGTAGCCGTCACATTTTCAGACACCGAGCATTCCGAAAGTGAGCACCGCAGCCGGACGTATGGAGTTTCGAGCAAGGGCAGACTCCTGGTAGTCGTTCATACTGAACGACCGAACAACATTCGCATTATTAGCGCCCGAAAGGCGAACCGCTATGAGCAAGGCATCTACAAGAAAGGTTGATGACGATATTCCCGTTTTGAAACGAGAGCAGTTAGGAAAGGGCGTGCGGGGAAAATACTTTCGCCAGTACACGCAAGGCAGCAACGTTGTTGTGTTGCAGCCGGAGATATACAAAGCATTCCCGACGTCGGAGGCAGTCAACGAGGCGCTTGGCAACCTGCTGTTGGTGACGCGCGAGACGGTGCGCCTGACGTCTCGTGCAAGTGGCCGCCCCAAAACTCGCCGGTAACGAGGAAATTTAATGATTCATTTCGTAGTACATGACGAACACGATTCAGTCGGTGTCGTAGTCGTCGAAGGAGTTCGAGCCGGCGACGAGTTGACCGGCTGGATCATGGATCAGGACAAGACGCTTCACACGAAGGTGGTGAACGACGTGCCGATCGGGCACAAGATCGCGATTCGCGATTTGAAAGACAAGGACACGGTGATCAAGTACGGCACCGATATCGGCCGCACGATCGCACCGATAAAGGTGGGTGAACATCTGCACGTGCATAACGTGAAGACCAAACGCTGGTGATCTGATGCAAAAAACATTTCAGGGGTACCGCCGCGAAAACGGCCGAGTCGGCGTGCGCAATCACGTCATCATCCTGCCGGTCGACGACCTGTCGAACGCCGCGTCGGTCGCGGTCGCCAACAACATCAAGGGTGCAATGGCATTGCCGCATCCGTATGGCCGGCTGCAGTTCGGCGCGGATCTGGAACTGCACTTTCGCACGTTGATCGGCACCGGCAGCAATCCGAATGTCGCTGCGGTGGTCGTGATCGGCATCGAAGACCAGTGGACGCAGAAGATCGTCGAAGGCATTGCCGCGACCGGAAAACCAGTGACCGGCTTCGGCATCGAACAGCACGGCGATCACGACACGATCCTGCGCGCGTCGAAGGTTGCGCGCGAGTACGTGCAGTGGGCGAGTGAGCTTGAGCGCGAAGAGTGTCCGCTCGACAGCCTGTGGGTATCGACCAAGTGCGGCGAATCGGACACGACATCGGGCTGCGGCGCCAATCCAACTGTGGGCAACGCGTTCGACAAGCTGTATCC
>CAZKNV010000091.1:0-7225 GCA_964554145.1 uncultured Burkholderiaceae bacterium | reverse complement strand
CAGGCAGCTCAGCGTCGTAAACGTCGCGAAAGCGCATCAGCGTGTAACCCTCCGCACGCTCCCAGCTCGCAACGATGTCGTCGGTGTCATCCAGCGGCGGTAGATGGGAGTCCGACGCCAAAAATGCTCCTGCGAATTGAGCTTGATCCTGCAGCATCGATCGAATTTCCTCGGCAGCCTGCCGGTACTGCACTGCTCGTTGCTGCAGGAATGAGTGCATGGGTTCCGTATCGACTCGATCGGCCAGCCGCGAAGCGCCCTCGTCGACGTCGCGGCACGCATCGAGCAGCAGTTGCAACAGCTCAACCGGTGTTTCGTTACGCATTACCTTCCTCCCATCGGGCATGTTGAGCAATACGCATGCCGTCGCCACGACGGCCGCACATCGCTTGCGGCGGGGGCGCGCTCACCGCACAATGCTTTCGGTTAACCCAATCCTGCAATGAGCGGCCCGAAACCCACTTTCCGCGTCGAACACGACACGTTCGGCGACATTGAAGTCGCCGCCGATCGTTTATGGGGTGCGCAGACGCAACGCGCGCTGCATCACTTCGCGATCTCCGAGGAGCGGATGCCGCGCGAACTAATACTTGCGCTCGTGCTGGTCAAGCGCTCGGCGGCATTGGTCAATTCGGAGCTCGGCGTCATCGATGCAGCGCATGCGGCGGCGATCGTTGCCGCGGCCGACGAGGTGCTGGCCGGCGAACACACCGATCAGTTTCCGCTGTCCTTGTGGCAAAGCGGCTCCGGCACGCAGACCAACATGAACATCAATGAGGTGCTCGCGAACCGCGCCTCCGAGCTGCTCGGTCATCCGCGCGGCGTCGGCCGGGCGGTGCATCCGAACGACGAAGTCAATCGCGGACAATCGACCAACGACGTCTTTCCGACCGCGATCAATATCGCCGTTGCCACAGCGTCGAGCGAACGGCTGTTGCCGGTGCTGCAAGAACTGCGGGCCACGCTCGCGTCGAAGGCGGACGAGTTCGCGCATATCGTCAAGATCGGACGCACTCATCTGCAGGACGCGACTCCGCTGACACTCGGACAGGAATTTTCGGGTTACGTGGCGCAGCTCGACTTCGCGCACCTCGCCGTTCGCCATGGCATCGAAGCGCTGTTGCCGCTGGCTATCGGCGGTACCGCCGTGGGCACCGGCATTGCGACGCACCGCGAATTCGGAACGCGGGTCGCAGCGCAGATCGCTGCCGCGACCGGTTTGCCGTTCGTGTCGGCGCCGAATAAGTTCGCGGCGGTCGCCGCGAGCGATCCGCTCGTTTTTGCGCATGGCGCGTTAAAGACGCTCGCTGCAGCGCTGTTGAAGATCGCCAATGATGTGCGCCTGCTTGCCAGCGGTCCGCGCTCGGGTATCGGCGAGATCGCGCTGCCGGAAAACGAGCCCGGCAGCTCGATCATGCCCGGCAAAGTCAATCCGACACAGAGCGAAGCGCTGATCATGGTGTGCATGCAGGTCTTTGGGCATGACGTGACCATCAATTTCGCCGGCGCATCGGGCAACTTCGAGCTGAACGTGTGCCGGCCTGTGATGGCGCATGACGCGCTATCGAGCGTGCGGCTGCTGGCCGACGCGATCGCGAGTTTCGACCAGCACTGCGTCAGGGGCATCGCTGCACGTCTCGATCGGATCACCGACATGGTCGGGCGTTCGCTGATGCTGGTGACCGCGCTGGCGCCACACATCGGTTACGACAAGGCGGCCCAGATCGCGCAGCGTGCACATCGTGAAGGCACGACGCTGCGTGAAGCGGCGCTGGCCCTCGGCTATGTCAGTGCTGACGACTTTGATCGCTGGATAAGGCCGGATGCAATGACCGGCCATTAACCAGGCAACGCCAAACTTCCGCCGCACTGACTGGCGGCGTTTGATCGAGCAGCCGCTTAGCCGCTACTCCCGGATCACTTCTTGTCGGTGGTCTTGCTGTCGCTCGACTGCGCTGCGCCGGTGCCGGCGCCGCTTGACGTACCGGTACCCGGCTTGCCGCTCGACGATACGGTGCCGGACTCGCCGCCGACCATGCCGGTGCTAGTGCCTTTTTTAGTGACATCGGCCGCGGTGCCAGGAGTAACGACCGGAGCGTCGGATGCCGGTGTAGACGGAGTTGCCGGCGCTGTGGCGGCCGGTGGGGTGGTCGGGGCTGGCGAAGCGGCCGGCGTCGGCTGGCGATCGCTGCAACTCCCTAATGCAAGAGCCGCGCACAACGCCAATATCACCGGCGGCATCGCGCGCACAACTTTATGTTTCAGGCACATGGTTGTCTCCCCGGTGGTGACTCAGTTACTTTACCCGCACAACGCAACGCTGTCGCGCGTCGCAGCGCCAGACGCGGCGACTATTTTTTCGCCGTGTCCGGCGGATTACTGTCGACCGGCGCCGCTGCCGGACTCGTGGTCGTTCCGCCTTTCGAAACGTCGGCGCCCGAAGTGGCGCCACTCCCGGTCGTGCCGGTCGTGTTACTGGCTCCGCTCGGAATCTTCGCCGACAGGCTGCTCAGATCGGGAGGCGCATTGGCCGTTTTCATGCGCTCGGGCGGAACGCCGACGTTCTTTGCCAGTGTCTGTCCTTGCTGCAACTGCTCGCGCAAGGTGGGAAGCGTCTTTTCGGCAAGGGCGCGCGCGTCGGCGTTAGCTGCTTCGCGCGAAGCACGTTCGAACAACGCGACTGCTTCCTGATGAGCGGCAACTCCGATCTGCGCCGCATATTCGCGATCGAACTCGGTCCCGCTTAAGCCCCGCAATTGCTCCAGATGCGCTGCATGCGGTGCAGCTATTGCGGTGGGCGGCGTCACGCCGAGGCTGGAGGCGACCTGGCGCAGACTCTCGTTCGCCTTGATGCGATCGTCGACCATTTTTTGCGCGAACGTGCGCACATTCGCATTCTTCGATTTGTCCAATGCCAGTCGGCCGGTTTCCACTTCGAGCATGTCCGAACTGGCGGCCAGCGTGAAGAATTCACGGTCGGCTGCTGCCAGCGTAGTTCCGACCGTTGGTGCCGGTGTGCCAGTCGTCGGCGCCGCTGTGTTGGCCGGCGGCGCCGTCGTAGTCGCTGGAGTTGTTGCGCTTGTTGCGGCGGTCGTGCGGGCCCCCTGCGGACGATCGGTGCGGTCACCGCACGCGGCGATCGAAAAAGCCACGGCGACTACCGCAACCAGCGGCAGCAACTGTCGGCTATATGTGTGCTGCATTAGCCGCTCCCCCTCTAACTCAAATGCCGAGCTAGGCCATCGTCTTGTGGCTATCGCGCAGCGCCTTGATCTGATCATGATTACGCCGCGCGCCTTCGTACTGGCGGCGAACGACCTGCTCTACCTCGGGCGGCAAGCTCTGTTCGAGTGCCTTGCGATAACGGTTCAGCGCAATGTCTTCGCCGCGCTCGCACTCGTTCAACATCGCCTGATCGTCATCGAACGCGACTGCGCCACGCACGGCGATCCAGCCGCGATGCATTGCACCAGAGGCGGAGCCGCCGGTGTCCGGTGTGCCGCCAAAACGCGTGACCAGCGGTTGCAACTCTTGCGCTGCCTGCCGGCATTCGCCTGCTCGCTGGGTAAACACGCTCTTCAGGTTGGCTGACTTCGCATGCTCGGCGCACTGTTGAAATCCATACTCGCCATCCTTGCTGGTTTCAATCAGGTCATTCAGTGTCTCGACAACGTCATCGCGATCCATTTTGGTTCTCCGAGTTGTAGTCAATGATGCGGGGGGAGACTGAAAACTCGGCACATTTCGTGCCCGCTCCGAAGGAAATACCGGCACGGCATCGGTTTTGCTTTAGTTTGACGGTGAGTCAAAACTACTCGATCGGCACAATGGGAATGGGACGAACGGCGGAATCGACGACGGCGAATGCAGGTGCAGGCCCTCGCAGGCGCCAAGGCCCGCATCTGCTCGACATCACGATGTTCTGGAGTGCCAGCGGCGGTGGCGTCGCGCGCTACCTTCGCAGCAAACGCGCCTGGCTTGCCAGGCATTCGCACTGGCGTCATACGATCATTGCGCCCGGCCCGTCGACGCCGGATACCCTCGGCATCGGCGCGTTGCCGCTGCCGTTTTCGGGCGGCTATCGATTTCCATTGCGCCGCGCTGCCGCTGCGCGCGCAATCGTTCGGCAACGACCCGATGTGATCGAAGTCGGTGATCCGTACCGCTTTGCCTGGTCGGCACTGGATGCAGGCCAGCATCTTGGGGTACCGGTGGCAGCGTTCTATCACTCGAACGTCGACGCACTGACCGATCACCGGTTGACGCGTGCGGTACGCCCGGCCGTGCGCCGCTATCTGCGTCATTTGTATCGACAGTACGACGCGGTGTTCGCCGCCAGCCAATGGTCAGGCGACACGTTGCGCGAACTCGGGCTCGACAATGTCGTCAACCAGCCGCTCGGAGTCGACTGCAGCTTGTTTCATCCGGGGCAGCGCGATCCGCACTGGCGTCGCGAACTCGGTTACTCGGACGACGACGTAATACTGCTGTACGCAGGCCGCTTTGCGCCGGAGAAAAATCTCGACCAGCTTGCCGCGGCAGTCGATCGGCTCGGCGCGCCGTATGTGCTGATTGCGGTCGGCGACGGCCCGCGTGCGCCGCGCGGTGCAAGGGTGCGCCTGCTGCCGTATCGGTCCGAGCCATCCGAGTTGGCGCGCGCATTGGCCAGCGCCGATCTGTTCGTGCATGCCGGCGACCAGGAGACGTTCGGCCTGGCGCCGCTGGAAGCGCTGGCGTGCGGCACGCCGGTCGTTGCACGCGCACGAGCGGGGCTGACGGATCTGATCGATGGCCGTGCCGCCATCGGCGTTGAGCATGATGGCGCACTGGCTTTCGCCGAGGTCATTTCTGCAGTGGCGCCGAACGCCGCGTCGTTGCGCGACGCGGCGCGTCGCCGTGCGCTCGAATTCGATGCCGATCGCGCTTTCTCGAAACTGGTCAATCGTTATATGGCACTGCGCCTTTCAGCGAGCGTTGCAGTTGCCGGTTCGAGCAAGGAGCCGTATGCGGCCTGAAACGGTCGGCGAGCGCAACGTTGGCGATGCAGGGCGCTGGCTGTGCGTCTCTCTGCATGACGTTGCGCCGGCGACCTGGACCAGTTGCCAGCGTGTGCTCGCCGCCGTGCGCGAAGTCGCCGATGTTCCCGTAACGATGCTGGTCGTGCCTGCGTATCACGGCGCGTGCTCGGCGCAACCCGAATTCGAGCGAACGATGTCCGCGCAGCTTGCCGCCGGACATGAACTGGCACTGCACGGCTACTTTCATGTCGATCCGCAGGTGCCGAGCGATATCGTGGACTGGTTTCGACGCCGTATTTACACCGCAGGCGAAGGCGAATTTTGCGGCCTTTCGGCAGCGGAGGCAGCAGAGCGGCTGACGCTGGGCCGCCGCTGGTTTGCCGCCAACCAATGGCCGCTGTCCGGATTCGTTGCACCCGCATGGCTGCTCGGCAGCGGTGCATGGAGGGCGCTGCGTCAGGCCGACGGCCTGCAGTACACCAGCACATTGACCCAAATGATCATGCTGCCCGAAGCGCAAGCGATACGCGCGCCGTGTCTGACCTACAGCACGCGCCAGGCGTGGCGGCGTCCGACGTCGATCGCATGGAATACCTTGCTTGCAAAACTTGCAGCGAGTGCGCCCGTGCTGCGCCTTGGCTTGCATCCCCACGATACGGAGTCAAAAGCGGTGCGACGATCGTGGCAGCGCTTGCTCGCACGTGCGCTGACTGATCGTGCAGCAGTTACCAAGGCGGAATTCGTGCGTCATTGGCGGCTGCGGACGGCGGGGCAGCGGGTAATTTCACCTTTGCAGCGACCCTCATCCCAATTTCGGGAACAAGGACTGCTCGACTCGCACTAGCGTCAACTCACGAGGAGTTTCCATGGAGATTTCACGTTCGATCTTTCTCGGCACCGTATTGCTCGCCGCTTCTCTCGCCGTGTCGGCAGACATTAACGAAGGCCGCACCGCGGACGACCGCCTCTACGTCACCGGAGGCATCGGACAAGGCGAAGTCGAACAGTTGCAACAGCGTGCCGACAAATTTTCATTGCAACTGATCGTGTCGTCGCGTTCGGGCGCCTACCTGGCCGATATGGATGTGAGCATCACCGGCACCAACAATCAGAAAGTTCTACAGACGCAGCTGAACGCTCCGTGGCTGCTGGTCGATCTCGCCCCGGGCACCTACAAGGTGTCCGTTGCGCACGCTGGCAAAACGCAAGAACGCAACGTAACGGTTGCGCCTGGCAAGCGCGAAAAAATGGTCGTGCAGTTCGATGTGCCGGCGGACACCGCAGGCCCGAAGACTGTGTCCAAGTAATTCCTTCAGCAGAAGCAGCGCCGGCACACGGATTGCTCATAAAAGCCCGCCAACCAATCGTCCCCGACAGTTGGTTGTTCGGCCCGCGTCCCTCCCCTCCCCTTCCCCGAGACGCTGGGTCTGTTTCGAAGCCCCGCGTTTACGCGGGGCTTTTTTTTGGCGCGGGCCGTGGCACTGAAATTGCGACAATGAAGACCGGGGGGCGAAAATGGCAACCATCATCGCAGGACGAGTTGAAACCCAGCAGCGCGCTGATGACCTGATGGCGGAGTTGCAGTCGCGCGGTGTCGCGACCAGCGATATGCAGGCGTTCTACGTCAATCCGCCGGGGCAGCATGGCGCCTATCCGATTGGCGGCGATGTACGCGCCGACACGGGTACCGAGGAGTCGAGTCTTGGGCAGGCATCCGGCGTCGCAGCGGGCGCGGCCGCAGGGCTTGCGGCGGGTGCAGTGGCGGGCGCCGCTATACCGCCGTTGGCCCCGATCCTCGCGGTTGCACTGGCCGGCGTAGGCGCGCATGTCGGCGGTATGGCAGGTGCGCTGGCATCGACCCGCACCGCTGCCGAAGAACAACAGGAAACCGAAACCAGCACGCCCGACGAGGACGCTGTCGATATGCGGCGTGGTGGAATGACCCTGGCCGTGCGTGTCGACGCCGCCAGTGAACAAAGTGTGATCGACCTGCTAACGGCTGCCGCGGTGGAAGATATCGAGCGCGCGCAAGGCGATTGGCAGGATGGACAGTGGGTGGACTTCGATCCGCTGGCGCCACCGCACAAGATCGGCGCTGAAAATCGCGCTCAATAAAGCAGCACCACTCCGAAGCCGACGACCGCGCCGATCAGCGCCCCCGCAGCGACATCGCTCGGATAGTGCAGGCCGAGTGCAACGCGGGACAG
>CAZKNV010000090.1:0-7225 GCA_964554145.1 uncultured Burkholderiaceae bacterium | reverse complement strand
AATTGACGATTATCGCGTCCCCTTCGGTACTGTTGCCGTCTTTGTCGGTGGCGCGGGTTTCGGCCACGGCTTTCCAGCTTCCGATATCGCTCCAGCCGAACGCGCACGGAATGACGGCGACGTTCGCGGCTCTTTCCATCACCGCATAGTCGATCGAGATGTCGGGTAGTTCGCCGAAGGATGCGGCGTCAAACAGCACCTGCCCTTTGGAGTCCATCGCGCTGCGTTGCGCGACACGTTGCGCTGCCTGCATCACCTGTGGCGCATGGTGTTCGAGTGCGGCCAGAATCGCGGCGGCGGTAAAGCAGAACATGCCGCTGTTCCACACGAAGTTGCCGGCGCGCAGATACTCCGTTGCCTTCTCGGTCGAAGGCTTCTCGACAAAGCGTGCGACCTCATGCGCGCGCGAGGCCTCGATTGGCGCGCCCCACTCGATATAGCCGTATCCGGTATCCGGTCCCGACGGTTCGATGCCGAACAAAACCAGCCGGCCTTCGCGTTGCGCCAGCGCAGCGGCGTCAACTACCGCGTCATTGAATTCTGCTTGCTTGTCGATCAAGTGATCGGCGGCCAGCACGACCAGCACGACATCCGATCCGAATTTTTCTTGCGCCCATAACGCCGCGAGCGCGACCGCCGGCGCCGTGTTGCGGCCGACCGGCTCGAGCAGCAGCGAAATCTGCTTCGCGCCGGTCGCGTCCATCAGCTCTTCTGCCGTTTTGTATGAATACGCCATATTGGTCACGACGGCTGCATGCGAAACGCCGGGCAACTCGCAAGCGCGTTCCCATGTCATCTGCAGCAGGCTTTTGCCGCCGGCGATTTTCATGAACGGCTTCGGCATCGCCTCGCGCGAAACCGGCCAGAGGCGCGTGCCGGAGCCGCCGGAAAGAATGATTGGAAGCAGCTGCATCAAATTGCTAGTTTGTCGTTGCCATCGCTGAATGCGCTGGGATTCAATGCACAGCTTATCAGCGCACCGCCCGCCGCTAGAATCGCTGTCGAAAAGAGCAAGTCATCGACATGACACTTCCCGATTCATCGATCTTCAAGGCGTACGACGTGCGCGGAGTTGTGGATCGCACGCTGACACAATCGGCAGTGCGCGCAATCGGCTCGGCACTCGGCTCGCTGGCGTCCGAAAGTGCGGTGAGCTGCATTGCCGTCGGCCGCGATGGCCGGCTGTCCGGACCCGTGTTACGCGATACGCTGATCGAGGGCATCGAAAGCACCGGGACCGACGTCATCGATATCGGGATGGTGCCAACGCCGGTGCTGTACTTCGCCACTCATCATTTGAAGACCGGCTCCGGCGTCGAGATCACCGGCAGTCATAACCCACCCGAATACAACGGGCTCAAGATGATGATGGCCGGCGCGACGCTCTACGGCGACGGCATTCAGGCGCTGCGGCAACGGCTTGAGGATGGACGCATTGTGACTGCGTCGCGTCGTGGGCAGTGCAGGAGCGTCAATGTCGTTCCCGCATATCTGGATGCGATCGCCGGTGACATCAAGGTTGCGCGGCCGATGAAGATCGCGATTGACTGCGGTAACGGTGTTGCCGGCGCGGTGGCTCCCGAGCTGTTCCGTCGCCTCGGCTGCGATGTGATCGAATTGTTTTGCGATGTCGACGGCACGTTTCCAAATCATCATCCCGATCCCGCGCATCCGGAAAACCTGCAGGATCTGATTCGCTGCCTGCGCGAAACCGATGCCGAGATCGGCCTCGCGTTCGACGGCGATGGCGATCGATTGGGTGTGGTCACCAAGGATGGCGAAATCATTTACCCGGATCGACAAATGATGCTGTTCGCGCGGGACGTCCTCGCGCATCGCCCTGGCAGCGAAATCATCTTCGACGTCAAGTGCACACGGCTGCTGGCGCAATGGATACGCGATCACGGCGGCCGCCCGACGATGTGGCGCACCGGACATTCGCTGATCAAGGCGAAGTTGAAGGAGACGGGGGCGCCATTTGCCGGCGAAATGAGCGGCCATCTGTTCTTTAACGACCGCTGGCCCGGTTTCGATGATGGCCTGTATGCAGGCGCGCGGATGCTCGAGATTCTGAGCCGGCATCCTGATGCATCGACGGTGCTGAACGCATTGCCGGCCGCAGTGAACACGCCGGAGCTGCAACTTCGGACCGCCGATGGTGAGAATTTTTCCCTGATTGAGCGGTTGAAGGCAGAAGGTGAATTCGTAGGCGCGCGCGAGATCATCACGATCGATGGCGTGCGTGTCGAGTACGACGACGGCTTCGGTTTGGCACGGCCATCGAATACAACGCCGGTGGTTGTGATGCGATTCGAAGGTGATAACGCTGCCGCGCTCGAGCGGATTCAGCAAGAGTTCGGCGCGCAGATTTTAAAGATCAAGCCGGACGCCCGACTGCCGTTCTCGATGTCGTGAAAACCGTTCTCGTTACCGGCGGTGCGGGCTATATCGGCACCCACACGATGGTTGAGTTGCTCGGCAACGGCTACGACGTCGTTTGTCTTGACAATTTCAGCAACAGTTCGCCCGAAGCGGTCAAGCGCGTCGAGAAAATTGCCGGCAAGCGCGTGACAACAGTCAACGGCGACGTGCGCGAACGTGAAGTGATGTCGCGTGTGTTCAAGCGCCCGATCGACGGCGTAATTCATTTTGCTGCATTAAAGGCGGTCGGAGACTCGGTGGCGCGGCCGGTCGAGTACTACGGCAATAACGTCGGCGGCGCATTGGCGTTGCTCGAGGCGATGAACGAAAGGCGCGTGCATCGCCTCGTGTTCAGCTCGTCGGCCACCGTCTATGGTGTTCCCGACCAATTGCCGATCGAAGAAAGCGCGCCGATCCGGCCGGTGAACCCGTACGGTCAAACCAAGGCGATGGTCGAACAGATACTGCGCGACTGGTGCAATGCCGATGAAAAACACACGGCAATCTCGTTGCGCTACTTCAATCCGATCGGCGCGCATCAGAGCGGAATGATCGGTGAAGATTCGCACGATGTGCCGAACAACTTGTTCCCGTTCATTACGCAAGTCGCGATCGGCAAACTCGAGAAGCTGACGATCTGGGGTGATGACTGGCCCACGCACGACGGTACCGGTGTGCGCGACTATCTGCACGTGACGGATCTGGCGCGTGGACACGTGAATGCGCTCGAACACGCGTTTGCGAATGCGGGATACGCGACGGTCAATCTTGGAACCGGGCGGGCCACCAGCGTGTTGCAGATGATCGCCGCGTTCGAAGCCGCATCGCAGAAGAAGATTCCGTTCGCCATCGGTCCGCGGCGCCCGGGCGATATCGCTGCCTGTTGGGCCGATCCGTCGTTGGCACAGCGGCTTCTACAGTGGCAGGCGAAGCTGAGTATCGAACAGGCGTGCGCCGACGGCTGGCGGTGGCAGCAGCAAAATCCGAACGGCTATCGCGGCTAGAAACCGCCCATATTAACGTATGGAGGTATCGCCATACGCGTAGTAGACTCCACTCATGGAAAAGCCGACGTTCGATTGGGACGATCGCAAGGACACGGAAAATCTAGTCAAGCACGGCGTTCCGTTTGCGCTGGCGCAGTACGCTTTCACCGACCCGAAGCGGGTGATAGCTGAAGATTCTGCGCACAGCACAGAAGAGCAGCGGTATTTTTGTTTTGGGCGTGTCGGAAAAGGAATTCTTACCGTTCGATTCACCTACCGCTTGGGTGTTATCCGGATTATTGGCGCTGGGTATTGGCGCAAGGGCAAGACGATTTATGAGCGAGAAAATCAGGTACACGAATGAACCGATTGGCGACCCGAAAGTCATCCGCGATTTTCTTCCGTCGCCGGACGAACTGGCATTTCGCGAAGAGGACGTAAAAATCACCATCACGTTGAGCAAGACGAGTGTTGAGTTTTTCAAGTCCGAGGCGTTGAAGAGCGACACGCAGTATCAGCGGATGATCCGCCGGTTACTGGACGCGTACGTAGACGCATACGGAGGCACGTCAACTCGTCGCTCAACTCGGACGCGCGCAAAGGCGCGCGCCGGGTAGCTTCGCCGTAGGATCACCCTCGGGTCGTGGCACGTCGTTGCTCTGACTGTCGATATAGCGGACGGCGAAGCGAGGATACGCGCTCGGACTGTTGCATCCGGCACAATCCAGCCTCGTGCGAATCCTGATTGTCAAGACGTCCTCGATGGGAGACGTCGTGCATGCGCTGCCATTGGCGGCAGACATCATGCACGCTCTGCCCAATGCGACTGTCGATTGGCTGGTCGAGGAAGATTTTGCGTCGATACCGGCGATGAGCCGCTACGTTTCGAACGTTTATCGAGTCGCACTTCGCCGCTGGCGCCGGCGACCGTTCGATATGCGGGTGTGGCGCGAAGTGCGCCTGGCAAAGACCGCGTTGCGCGAAGCTCGTTATGACCTCGTGCTGGATGTTCAAGGGCTGACAAAGAGCGCATGGCTCGCGCGCTGGACCGGCGCGCCGATTGCGGGATTCGATTCTTCGAGCGCGCGCGAACGCATCGCCGCGAATTTTTATCAGCATCGCTTCGATGTGCCGATCCATTTGCATGCGGTCGAACGTTGTCGGCGGTTGGGGGCGTTAGCGCTTGGTTATGCGGCCACCGCAGCGGCGCAGTTCGGTCTTGAACCGAAAACTGCTCAGCACGCAATGCACAGCGAACGCATTGCGGTGCTGCTCGTCAACGCGAGTCGCGTCACGAAGCTGTGGCACGATGAACGCTGGCTCGCCGTCGAGCGCTGGCTGGCGGAACGGGCCATCGCGAGTGTTTTGGTTTGGGGATCGGCTGCGGAACGCCGGCGCACTGAGTTGCTTGCAGGTCGAATGCAACGCGCGGCGGTGCTTCCGTTGTCCAGCCTCGACACGATTGCGTCGACATTCCTGGGCGCGTCGATCGTGATCGGTCTTGACACGGGTTTGACGCATCTGGCAGCCGCTATCGGACGGCCTGCGGTCGGCATCTACTGCGATTACGACCCGGCGTTGGTCGGGTTGATCGGCGACGCACAAGCAGGCAATGCGGTCGCAAGCGTGGGCAGTGCCACCAGCGCGCCGACGGCAAGCGAAGTGATCGAAGCGGCCGCGCGAGTGATGGGCCGCAACGTATGACTGCCGCGCGCGCGGCCTACACCGCGTTCGTTTTCTTCGCGGCTCCGTTTGCAGGGCTGTATTTGCTGTGGCGTTCGCGCCGGCAACCCGAATATCGATCGCATTGGAGCGAGCGGTTCGGTTTCGCACGATATGCATTCGATAACGAGCGCCCGGTGATCTGGATTCACGCAGTTTCGCTCGGCGAGACGCGCGCGGCCGAGCCGTTGATCGATGCGCTCGCAAAGCGCTACCCGCAGCACTGCTTTCTGCTGACTCACATGACGCCCACTGGTCGCGCGGCCGGTGCCGACATTGCGGCGCGCTGGCCGGCCCGCGTGATGCAAACGTATTTGCCGTACGACCTGCCGTACGCGGTGCGACGCTTCCTGCGCGCGTTCCGGCCGGCGCTTGGCATCAGCGTGGACACCGAGACCTGGCCGAATCTATTGGCGATTGCGAACGAGCAACGTGTGCCGATGGCGTTGGTCAATGCTCGGCTGTCTAAGCGCTCGTACGCGTTATCGCGTCGCTACTCGAAGCTGATGCGCGAAACTGCAGGCCGTTTCGCCCTGGTGCTGACGCAGACCGCCGCCGATGCTGCGCGCATCCGCGACGTCGGTGCGCCCAACGTCGAAGTGATCGGCAATCTGAAATTCGATTTCGCACCGGATGAAGCCTTGATTGCGCGAGGCAGGACATGGCGGCGCGCGCTGGGCGAACGGCCCGTCTGGCTTTTCGCGAGCACGCGGGAAGGCGAAGAAGCGATGATCCTGAGCGCGTTGCCGGCGCAGCGCAACGCGACGGTCATCATCGTTCCGCGCCACCCGCAGCGCTTCGACGAGGTCGCACGAGCGATCGAAGCGCGCGGCATCCTGTTTCAGCGGCGCTCCAAAGAATCGGATAAAGAATCGGGGTCAGACCCCGATTTATTTCTTGGTGACTCGCTGGGGGAGATGGCGATGTACTACGCGGCGGCCGATGTCGCGTTTATCGGTGGCAGCCTTGCCAACCTTGGCGGGCAGAATCTGATCGAGGCGTGCGCGGTGGGGACACCGGTGATCGTCGGGCCGTACACATTCAATTTCGAGCAGGCAACGTGCGACGCGATTGCAGCCGGTGCTGCGGTTCGCGTTGCCAACGCAGGCGAGGCGATCGAGACGATGGCGTCGATTACCCGTGACCAAGCGCGACGTCAGCGGATGAGCGAAGCGGCGTTGCGCTTCGCTGTCGCGCATCGCGGCGCAACCGCTCGCACGATCGAGCGGCTGGCGCCGTTTATCGAGGCGGCGCCGGTCGCTGCGTTGGAGGAATCGGCGTCGCCGGTTGAGCGGGCGGCGCCGTAACACCCGGCGGAGTCGACCGCGACGGCGGCCGCACGTTGATCGCGGGAAGTTCAGGCACGGTAATCGGTTCCGCAGGATCGAGCAGCGCGTTGACTGCCGCCATGTCTTCTTCGCCCAGAGTGCCGGCAGCGGCTTTTAACCGCAGTCCCGCCAGCAGAAAATCGTAACGCGCGCGCTTTAAATCGCGCTGCGTCTGCACCAGTTGCGTGGTGGCGTTCAGCACGTCGAGCTGAATGCGCACGCCGACTTCGTAACCCAATTGCGTCGATTCCAGTTGCGTGCGCGCGGACACTTCGGCTGATTCCAGCGCGCTGATCTGCGCCAGCCCGAAGTTGACGCCGGTATACGCATCACGCGCCGCATTGGCCGCCGTGCGGCGCGCCGATTCCAGATCGGAGTTCGAGCGATCCTGCAATGCCAGCGCTTCACGCACCCGGCTTTGAATCAGTCCACCCGTGTATAGCGGCACATTTAATTGCACCCCAATCGAGCCGCTGTTGATGCGCGGATTCAGATCGCTGCTCTGCGTGCCGTTGAACTTGTTGATGTTGTAGCCGCTGACGAGATCGACGGTCGGTTTATAGGCATCGCGCTGGCGATCGATTCCGCGCGTGGCGATTTCATAACCGGAGCGTGCGATCTGCACCGGAAAGCTGCCGGTTTCGGCGGCGCGTACCCAGGCGTTGATGTCCTGCGGCAGCGGTGCGTTCAACGTCGGCCGCTCGCGCAGCGGCGACAGCGTATCGGGCTCGCGCGCAATGATCGTCTGCATTTCACTGCGGCGAACCA
>CAZKNV010000089.1:0-7250 GCA_964554145.1 uncultured Burkholderiaceae bacterium | reverse complement strand
GCGTTGGAAGAAGCGCTGCTCGAGTTCGCCGGCACCGTGCTGGTGATTTCGCACGACCGTTGGTTCCTCGACCGTATTGCCACGCACATCCTGTCAGCTGAGGATGATTCGCAATGGCAATTTTTTAGCGGCAACTATCAGGAGTACGAGGCGGATAAAAAGCAGCGCCTGGGCGAAGAAGGCGCGCGGCCGCATCGCTTGCGGTACAAGCCATTAACGCGGTGATCAGTGAGAACAGAACAGTGAGCGCGACGGTGACGCAATCGACGGCGGGACGCGGCTGGTGGGCGCTGACGTTGATCGCCGCCGCGATTCTGATGGTGACAATGGGCGCGCGGCAATCGCTCGGGCTGATCGTATCCCCGATGAATACATCCACCGGGCTGGGCATCGTCACGATCAGCTTTGCGATGGCGGTCGGCCAATTCGTCTGGGGAGCGGTGCAGCCGATCGCCGGCGCACTGGCCGACCGCCATGGGCCGGGTCGCGTACTGGCCGGCAGCATCCTGCTGCTCGCGCTTGGCAGCGCGTTGACGCCGTTTATCACGAGCGGGTTCGCCTTGGTGCTGACCATCGGCATCCTGTTCGCCGCAGGAGCGGGCGGTGCAGGTCTTTCGGTATTGATCGGCGCCGCTGCGCAGCATGTGCCGGCGAACAAGCGCGGCACCGCGTCGGGTGTGATCAATGCCGGCGGTTCGTTCGGTCAGTTCGTGTTTGCACCATTGCTGCAAAAACTGATCAGCGTATTCGGTTGGGCTGGCGCCATGTGGTCGCTCGCTGTGCTGACCTTGTTCGCGCTGCCGTTAGCACGCCTGCTGCGTCGCTCGCCGGAAGCGGCCGCGGCACATGGGGCCACTGCCCCCGACGGCGGACTCAAGCGCGCAGTTCGCGATGCGCTCAGTGATCGCAGCTACTTGTTGCTGCACGCAGGATTTTTTACGTGTGGTTTTCATATCGCGTTTTTGGTGATTCACTTGCCGAGTGAGGTCGGGCTGTGTGGTCTGCCAGCCTCGGTGGCGAGCTGGTCGTTAGCTCTGATCGGCTTGGCCAACATTGCGGGGAGCCTAGTCGCCGGTCAATGGGTCAACCGCTATCGCAGCAAGTACATCCTGTTCTGGATGTACCTGTCGCGCACGGTGTTGATTCTGATTTACCTGGCAGCGCCGAAAACCGCGATGACGTTTTACATCTTCGCCATCGGGCTCGGTTTCACGTGGCTCGCCACTGTGCCGCCGACCGCAGGCGTGGTCGGCAAGCTGTTCGGCACTCGCTACCTTGCGACGCTATTCGGGCTGACGTTACTGTCGCATCAGATCGGCGGCTTCTTCGGCGCCTATCTGGGCGGCATCGCGGTTGATCGCACTGGCAGCTATCTGTGGATGTGGTACGCAGATGCGACGCTCGCGCTGGCTGCAGCTTTGGTCAATCTGCCGATCCGCGAACCGAAAGTTGCACAAACTGCCGCGGTTTGACCGCTCGCTGATCACCGGTCACTCTTCCTCCTCCGCCTTGCCCTTCGACTTGTGTTCGTTCGCCAATTGCTGCTGCAAATTGGGCGGCGCCTGTTCGTAGTGCGATAGCGACATCGACCATGCGCCGCGGCCCTGCGTCATCGATTTCAGCCGCGCCGAATAACCTTCGAGTTCGGCCAGCGGTACCTGGCCTTCGACGATCATCGCGCCCGCGTAACCGCGCGTGCCGGTGATCTGCCCGCGGCGTGACGACAGATCGCCGGTGATGTCGCCGATGTGCGATTCCGGTGCTTCGATCTGCGCATTGACGATCGGTTCGAGCACGACTGGCCGAGCCTTGCCAAGCGCGTCGAGAAACGCCTTGCGGCCCGCGGAGACGAACGCGATCTCCTTTGAATCGACCGGATGGTGCTTGCCGTCGTACACGGTGACTCTTATGTCCTGCATCGGATAGCCGGCGACCGGGCCGGACGCCAGCACCGATTCGACTCCTTTCTGCACGGCGGGGATGAACTGATACGGAATGACGCCGCCCTTGACCTGATCGACGAACTCAAAACCTGTTCCGCGCGCCAGCGGCTCGATGCGCAAAAATACTTCGCCGAACTGCCCGGCACCACCGGTCTGTTTCTTGTGCCGCGCGTGACCTTCTGCCGGCGCGCCGACCGTTTCGCGATACGGCACTCGCGGCGGCCGCGTCTGCACTTCGATCTTGTACTGCGACGACATGCGCTCGAGCGCAGAGCGAAGATGCAACTCGCCGAGTCCGCGCAGCACCGTTTCGTTCAAGGTCACATCGTGCTCGACCACCAGCGTCGGATCCTCCGCCATCATCTTGTGCAGCACTTCGGAGATGCGCTGTTCGTCGCCGCGCCGTTTCGGCTGGATGGCAAGGCCGCTCATCGGCGTCGGAAATTCAAGCGGCCGCATGTGAATCTGGTCTTCATCGTGCGAGTCGTGCAGTACGCAATCGAAGTCGATCTCGTCGACTTTCGCAATGGCCGCGATATCGCCGGGCGAAGCGGATGGCACTTCAACCGTTTTCGAGCCTTGCAGCATCAGCAGATGCCCGACCTTGAACGGCTTGCGGCTGCTGCCGATATAAAGCTGCGTGTCCTTCGTGATCGTTCCCTGGTGCACGCGAAACACGCCGAGCTTGCCGACGTACGGGTCGACCACCACCTTAAATACATGCGCCAGCACGTGTTTTTTCGGATCGGGTTCCGATCGAAACTCATTGACCGGCTTGCCGTCGATCAACTCACCCTTGAAGAACAACGGCGGGTTGCCTTCGGCCGGGTTCGGCAGCAGGCGATCGAAGATATTTAACAACTCATCGATGCCGGCGCCATTTCTCGATGAAACGAAGCACACCGGAATCAAGTGCCCCTCGCGCAATGCTTTCTCGAACGGCTCGTGCAATTCGGCCGCTTCGATTTCCTGGCCCTGCTCCAGGTAGCGCGCCATCAAGTCCTCGTCGACCTCGATCACCTGATCGATCAGCGCCTGATGCGCCTCGGCGACCGAAGAAAAATCAGCATCGCCCGATGGGTTGAAAAAGCAATCGACGACCTTCGTGCCGTTTTCCGCTGGCAAGTTGATCGGCAGCACTTCCTTGCCGAAGGTGCTGCGCAGATCAGCCAGCAACTTCGGCAGGTCCACATTCTCGGCGTCTATCCGGTTGACGACGATGAGCCGGCACAGCTTCCTCTTGGCGGCCCAGTCCATCATGCGCGAAGTGATCATCTCGATGCCGGTCGCTGCATTGACGACGATTGCCGCTGTTTCCACCGCGTCGAGCGCGCCGATCGCCTGACCGATGAAATCGGGAAAACCCGGCGTGTCGAGCACATGCACGCGCACGTTCGGAAGATCGAGATGCAACGCCGACGTGCGCAAAGAATGCTGGAAGCTCTTTTCGAGCGGATCAAAGTCGCTGACCGTCGTGCCTTTTTCGATGCTGCCGACCGCCTGAATCGCGCCCGCCTTGGCGAGCAACGCTTCGGCGAGCGTCGTCTTGCCTGCACCGCCGTGGCCAAGCAAGGCCACGGTCCTGATGTTCTCCGTCGTGTAAGTCATCTGCTCCTCTTGAAGGTCTGCGGGGGCTATTGGCTATGCTACCCGCGCTCTGAAACGAGCTGAAGATGACGAGGTAACGATGGCCGCGAATCGGGAAGTGTTGAGGGAGCTTGCCGGCTGGATCGATCCCTATCGTGTAACCGACGGCCGCAAGTTTCGCTTGAAAAGAATCGATCCGGCAGATACCCGCGGATTGAAATCGGGCGAAAAGGCCGAGGCGGCCCGGCGACTGTCGGCCGGCGTGCAGTGGCTGGCGGCGGAGCAGGACAAGCTTTACGCGCAGGACCGGCGTTCGCTTCTGCTCATTTTTCAGGCGCTGGACGCGGCCGGCAAGGACAGCACGATCAAACACGTAATGACCGGCGTCAATCCGCAGGGGGTGCAGGTCGTTTCATTCAAGCAGCCGTCGTCCGAAGAACTCGATCACGACTGGATGTGGCGCTGTTATCGGCACTTGCCGGAGCGCGGCCGCATCGGCATTTTTAACCGCTCGTATTACGAAGAAGTGCTGGTCGTTCGCGTGCACCAGGAGATTTTGCAGACGCAGAAACTGCCGCCGGAATGTGTCGGCAAGAACATTTTCGAGCAGCGGCTCGCCGATATCGCCGCGCTCGAGGACTACCTGGTTCGCAATGGGACTTCGGTGCTCAAGTTCTTTCTGCATGTATCGCGCAGGGAGCAGAAGAAACGCTTTCTCGAGCGGCTCGACGAGCCATCGAAGAACTGGAAGTTCGCCGCGGCGGATGTCAAGGAGCGCGCGCATTGGAACGAGTACATGCTTGCGTACGAAGAGGCGATTCGCGCCACCGCGACGAAGCGCGCGCCATGGTTCGTCGTGCCGGCGGACAACAAGTGGTTCACGCGCCTGGTGGTGGTCGGCGCGATCGTCGAGGCACTCGAAAAAATGCAGCTCAGATATCCGACAGTCGACGAATCACGTCGCGCAGAACTCGCTCGTTCGCGCGAGCTTCTGCTGAGTGAGAAAGATTAGATCCCGCCGATGCAGACGTATTTGGTCACCAGATATTCTTCGATACCGTACTTCGATCCCTCGCGTCCGAATCCCGACTGCTTGATGCCGCCGAACGGCGCCACTTCGTTCGACATCAGTCCGGTGTTGACGCCGACCATGCCGTATTCGAGCGCTTCGGCCACGCGAAACACGCGCGCCACGTCGCGCGAGTAAAAATAAGCGGCGAGTCCGAACTCCGTGGCATTCGCCGCGGCGACCGCTTCATCGTCCTGAGAGAACTTGAATACCGGCGCCACCGGTCCGAACGTTTCTTCGCGCGTCAGCAGCATCTTGTCGGTGACATCGGCCAGCACGGTCGGCTGATAGAACGTGCCGCCGAGTGAGTGACGTTGGCCGCCGGTGACCACGCTCGCACCATGCTTGGTTGCGTCTGCCACGTGCTGCTCGACTTTCTTTAGCGCGTTGGCATCGATCAGCGGGCCTTGTTGCACGCCGGATTCAAAGCCCGAGCCGACCTTCAGTTGCGCGGCTTTCGCAGCGAGCTTGTGCACAAACTCGTCATGGATTTTGTCGTGTACGTAGAAGCGATTCGTGCAGACGCACGTCTGACCGGCGTTGCGATACTTCGCCGCCACCGCGCCTTCGACCGCTGCGTCGAGCGCAGCATCGTCGAATACGATAAATGGCGCATTGCCGCCCAGCTCGAGCGAAAGCTTCTTTAAAGTCGGGGCGCATTGCTGCATCAGGATGCGGCCGACCGCGGTCGATCCGGTGAAAGAGAGTTTGCGTACCACGTCCGACTCGCACAATGTCTTGCCGACGGCGATCGAATTGGCCTCGTCGGCCGGCACGACATTGAATACGCCCGGTGGCAGGCCGGCACGGTGCGCGAGCTCGGCCAGTGCCAGCGCCGATAGCGGCGTCTGTTCGGCCGGCTTGACGATTACCGTGCAACCAGCGGCAATTGCGGGCGCCACCTTCCGCGTGATCATCGCAATCGGAAAATTCCACGGAGTGATCGCGGCCGCCACTCCGATCGGCTCCTTCCACACCAGCAAGCGCTTGTCATCCGCCGTCGTCGGAATCGTGTCGCCATAAACACGCTTGGCTTCTTCCGCAAACCATTCGATAAACGACGCGCCGTAGCCGACTTCGCCGCGGCTTTCGGTCATCGGCTTGCCCTGTTCAGCCGTCATCAATTTCGCCAGATCTTCCTGATGCGCGACGATCAACTCGAACCAGCGTCGCATTGCGGCCGCGCGTTCCTTTGCCGTCTTCGCGCGCCAGCCCGGCAATGCGTGCTGCGCGGCATCGATGGCACGCTGCGCCTCTGGCGCCTTGCAGTTCGCGACCTTCGCGATTTCGACACTATCAGCCGGATTTTGGACGGCAAAGCGCGCGCGCGATGCTGCGCCTTTCCACTCGCCTCCGATGTAGGCGTCGGTCTTCAGCAGTGCGCTGTCCGTCAACGGTGGCAATCCTACTTTCTGCAACATAAGAATCTCCCGCGAATCCACGTTAAGCGGCAAGGATACTGCTGAGCGCCGCTAGACTTCGGCGCGATGAAACTCGATCAGCTTCCGTCGGAACTGCAAACATGGTTGCGCACGATGCTCAAGCGCGGTTCGACGCGCGATGTGGTGCTGCATGCGTTGCTGGCGGCGAAGTACGACAAGCGCCATGCGAGCGATGTTATTGATGCCGCGTGGCGTGATTGTCTGGAGCAAACGACGGCGGAGCAAGTTGCGGCGCCGGTAAGCGCACCGACAGTCGCAGCTCGCACATCGTCGCTCGACGTGCAGCCTGCAACGGCTGCAGGCGCGGCGTCGGAGACCCATTCGCGCCCGCTCAGCGCGCAACTGGTCGATACGCCGAACAGTCTCGATACCTCAGATCGCGCGATCGAGATGTTATTTGTGATGGCATCGCCGCGCGTGGTGCTGTTCGGCAATCTGCTGTCGGACGACGAATGCGATTTGCTGATCGAGCAGTCGCGCAACAAGCTGCAGCGCTCGAGCGTTGTGAACACAAGCACCGGCGCCTACGATGTTCATCCGCACCGCACGAGCTCCGGCACCCACTTCAAGCGCGGTGAAAACGAATTGATCAGCCGAATCGAGCAACGCATTGCCGAACTGGTCGACTGCCCGCTCGACCATGGCGAACCGATACAAGTCCTGCACTACCGGCCCGGCGCATCCGGGCAATCACGATGTGCTGGCACAAGGCGGTCAGCGAATCGCCACGCTGATCATGTATCTCAATGATGTGGCGGTCGGGGGATCGACCGTGTTTCCAGAAATCGGACTCGACGTGCTGCCGCGCAAGGGCCACGCGGTTTACTTCGCGTATTGCGATGACGACGGTGCGCTCGATGCCCGCACCTTGCACGGAGGCAGCCCGGTATCCGGTGGAGAAAAATGGATTGCGACCAAGTGGTTTCGCCAGCGTGCGTATGGCGGCCCGCGTGATTGAAGCTGTCGTCTGCGCTCGCCTGGCGAAAAAAAACCGCGGCAGGTGCCGCGGTTTTTTCTTGGCGACGCCGAATTACGTCGGCCGGATTTGCGAGGCCTGAGGACCTTTCGGACCCTGCTTGACCACGAATTCGACCTGCTGATTTTCGGTCAGTGTCTTGAAGCCGCTACCGACGATCTCGCTGTAATGCGCGAACAGATCGGCGCCGCCGCCGTCCGGGGTAATGAAGCCAAAACCCTTGGACTCGTTGA
>CAZKNV010000088.1:0-7290 GCA_964554145.1 uncultured Burkholderiaceae bacterium | reverse complement strand
GGCGGATAACGAAACAGCCGCGCGTCGTCCATCTTGCTCGGCTTGACGATCTTGCCCGGGTTCATCAAGTTGCCGGGATCGAACAACGACTTGATCTCTTCGAACGCGCGTGTCAGGCGCGGACCGAATTGCCACGCGACCCATTCGCTGCGCACCAGTCCGTCGCCGTGCTCGCCTGAAAACGCGCCCTTGTATCCGCGCACCATCAGCGCCGCTTCTTCAGCGATCAAGCGCATCTTCTTGGCGCCGTCTTTACGCATATCCAGAATCGGCCGCACATGCAAGGTCCCGACCGATGCGTGCGCGTACCACGTCCCGCGCGTGCCGTGCTTCGCGAACACCTCAGTCAAGCGCGCGACGTAATCGGCCAGATGCTCGAGCGGCACCGCGCAGTCTTCGATGAATGACACCGGCTTGCCGTCTCCGCGCATGCTCATCATGATGTTGAGCCCGGCTTTGCGCACCTCCCACAATGCTCTCTGCGACGGCTCGTCGGTGATGGGCACGACTTGATTCGGCAGGCCAAGATCGGCGATCAACGTGACTAGTTGGTCGAGCCGTTGCTGTGCGCTCTCGTCGCTGAATTCCACCAGCAGTATCGCTTCCGGCTCGCCGAGCAGCGCCGCTTCGATCACGGGCTGGAATACCGGATTGCTGCGCGCGAGTTCGATCATCGTGCGATCGACCAGTTCGACCGCCGACGGCCCGAGCGTCACGATGTGCTGCGCGCACTGCATCGCGCGATACAGCGTCGGAAAGTTGACGACGCCCAGGGTGCGGTGCGCCGGCATCGGCGCGAGTTGCAACGTCAGCGCGCTGGTCCACGCCAGCGTGCCTTCGCTGCCCACCAGCAGGTGCGCGAGATTGACGCTGCCGTCGGCGGTGTACGGGCGTTCGCTCTGCGGCAAGAAGATGTCGACGTTGTAGCCGCCGACTCTGCGCATCACCTTGGGCACCTGACGCTCGATTTCGTCCCAATCGCGCACGGCAATGCCGCGAAGTTCTTCGAGCAGCTTGCGTATGCGCGGCGGTGCACTCGACATTTCGTCTTCCGGGCCGAACCACGCTTCGGTGCCATCGGCCAGCACCGCATCGATCGCGAGCACGTTGTGCACCATGTTGCCGTAGGCGATCGAGCGCGAGCCGCATGAGTTGTTGCCGGCCATGCCGCCCAGCGTGCACTGCGCCGACGTGCTGACATCGACCGGGAACCACAGGCCATGCGGACGCAGCCAGGCGTTCAATGCATCGAGCACGATGCCGGGCTCGACGGTCACGGTGTGCGCATCCTTGTCGAACGACACCACGCGGTTCAGGTGCTTGCTGTGATCGATCACCAGCGCGGCGCCGACGGTCTGCCCGCATTGCGAGCTGCCGGCGCCGCGCGCCAGCATCGGCACGTGCAGTTCGCGGCAGATGTCGATCGCCGCACAGACGTCTTCCTGCGTCTTCGGGATCAGCACGCCGACCGGCTCGATCTGATAGATCGATGCATCGGTCGAATACCGTCCGCGCGTTGCTCGATCGAACAGCACTTCGCCCTGCACTGCGCCACGCAGCCGCCTGGCGAGTTCGGAGTCCTGCGCGCGCGGATGAAAAACGAGCGGGGCATTCATCGATTGAATATAACCTTGGCGATTGCATTACGATGGGTCGCTCGCCGAAGGATCTCGCGATGCTCGAACTCGATAGTCACCCCTCAGGCCGCCACTTTTTACAGATCCCCGGGCCGACCAATGTCCCCGATCGCGTGCTGCGCGCGATCGATCGGCCGACGATCGATCATCGCGGCCCCGAGTTCGCGGCGCTTGGCAAGCAGGTGCTGGCCGGCATCAAGCACGTATTTCAGACCGGGCAGCATGTCGTGATCTATCCGGCGTCGGGCACCGGCGCGTGGGAAGCGGCGCTGGTGAACACGTTATCGCCGGGCGATCGCGTGCTGATGGCTGAGACCGGTCACTTTGCAACGCTTTGGAAGAAACTGGCCGAGCGGATGTCGCTGGTGGTGGACTTCATCCCCGGCGATTGGCGTCAGGGCGCAAATGCGGGCGAGATCGAAAAGCGATTGCGCGCCGACACAGCGCATGCGATCAAGGCGGTATGCGTCGTGCATAACGAAACGTCAACCGGCGTCGTCAGCAACGTGCGCGCTGTGCGCGAGGCGATCGATCGCGTCGGGCATCCTGCGCTGTTGATGGTCGATACGATTTCGTCGCTTGGTTCGATCGATTACCGGCACGACGAGTGGGAGGTCGATGTCACCGTCGGCGGCTCGCAAAAAGGCTTGATGCTGCCGCCGGGGCTGTCGTTCAACGCGATCAGCGCCAGGGCGCTCGCCGCGTCGGAGCACGCGAAGCTGCCGCGCTCGTATTGGGAGTGGAAGGAAATGCTGGCAAGCAACGTGAGCGGTTACTTTCCGTACACACCGGCAACAAATCTGCTGTACGGCCTGCATGAAGCACTCGAGATGCTGTTTGCCGAAGGCTTGCCGCAGGTGTTCGCGCGGCACGATCGACTGGCCGAGGCGACGCGGCGCGCGGTGCGCGCGTGGGGGCTCGAAATCCTGTGCGTCAATCCGGCCGAATACAGCTCGTCGCTGACGGCGATCATCGTGCCCGATGGGCACAGCGCCGATACATTCCGCAAGATCGTGCTCGAACGATTCAACATGTCGCTCGGGCAGGGGCTCGGCAGATTGTCGGGCAAGGTTTTTCGCATCGGCCATCTCGGTTACTTCAACGAGCTGATGTTGTGCGGAACACTGGCCGGCGTTGAGATGGGATTAGAGCTCGCGGGTATTCCGCACCGTGCCGGCGGGGTCGATGCAGCCATGGCGTATCTGTCGCAAACACCAACTGCACAGCTGGCCCAAGCCGCATAGACTCGGCTTCCCACATCCATAACAACGCAGACAGGAGACAACCATGAACATTGACTCTCACGCCGCTGCCACGGTGGCAAGCCGCCGTCGCAAACTGCTTCGCGTTGCGCTGATGGCCGCGGCTTCGAGCGCACTGGCGATCGCAGCCGCGCCAGGTCATGCGCAAACCGAAATCAAGCTCGGCCATGTCGGCGAACCGGGTTCGCTATTTCAAAAGAGCGCCGACGAGTTTGCGCGACGTGCCAACGCGAAGCTCGGCGACAAGGCCAAGGTGGTGGTGTTCGGCTCGAGCCAGCTCGGCGGTGACAAGGAACTGGTGCAGAAACTGAAGCTCGGCACGGTCGATCTGGCGCTGCCGTCGACGGTGATGTCGTCCGAGGTCGATCTGTTCGGCATGTTCGAGATGCCCTACCTGGTCAAGGACCGCGAGCACATGAAACGGATAGAGCGCGATGTCCTGTGGCCTAGTCTGGCGCCCGAAGCCGAAAAGAAGGGCCTGAAAATCGTCGCCGTCTGGGAAAACGGCTACCGCCACATTACCAACAGCAAGCGGCCGATTGCGATGCCGGAGGATCTGAAGGGAATCAAGTTGCGGGTGCCGGAAGGAAAGTGGAGGGTCAAGATGTTCCAGACCTACGGCGCCAATCCGAGCCCGATGAAATTTTCAGAAGTGTTCACCGCGTTGCAGACCGGCGTGATGGACGGCCAGGAAAATCCGTTCACGCAAATCTATAGCGCGAAGTTTCAGGAAGTGCAGAAATTCCTGACGTTGACCGGGCATGTCTACACGCCGGCGTACCTGACGGCGGGCTCGAAGAAGTGGGCATCGCTGCCGGCGGATGTACGCAAGATCCTCGAGGACACAGCGAAGGAAACCCAGGCTTTCGTGCATCAGACGGCCGCCAAGGACGAAGAAGACCTTCTCGCCAAGCTGAAGAGCGGCGGCATGCAGGTGAACACGCCGAACAAGGATGCGTTCATCGCGGCTTCGAAGCCGGTCTATCAAGAGTTCGGCCAGGAGGTCAAAGGTGCGCAGCAACTGATCGACAAATCGATCGCACTCGGCAAGTAGCCGGTGCGCGGCCGGCCGTTTCGCCGGGGGTTCGAGGTCGGCCTCGAGTGGATCGTCATCGTGCTGATGATCACACTCGCCGTCGAAGTCACGGCGGGTGTGATCTTTCGTTACTCCGGCTACTCGCTCGTATGGTATGACGAGGTTGCATCGATCCTGCTGGCGTGGGTGACGTACTACGGGGCGGCGCTGGCGGCGCTCAAGCGCTCGCACATCGGCGTTCCCGAACTGGTCAGGCTGATGCCGCCCAAGGTCCGGCTGCCGCTCGCGGTTTTTGCCGAAGCCTGCGTGTTCGCGTTCTTCATTTTGCTGGCGTGGATCGGCTACGCGGTGCTGGAAATCCTGGCTTTCGATACGCTGGTCTCACTGCCTGAGGTTTCGGTCGCGTTTGCGCAATCGGTCATTCCGATCGGCGCGGTCCTGTTCATCATCGCCGAGGCGATTGCGATGCCCGAAACCCTGCGCGAGGCGCGCCGTCCGTGAGCGGTTTTCTGGTCTTTGTCTGCGTCGTTGCGCTGGTGCTGATCAACGTGCCGATCGCGGTGGCACTCGGCATCGCCGCCGTCATCGCGATGATCGCGACCCAGGGCACGGAGATTCTGCCCAATCTGGCGATCGCGATGTACAACGGCGCGACCAGCTTCCCGCTGATCGCCATCCCGCTTTTTATCCTCGCCGGCGCGATCATGAATACGTCGGGAATCTCGCGGCGGCTGATCGACTTCTGTACTGCGCTGCTGGGATCGATGAAGGGGGCGCTCGCGCAGGTCAACGTCGTCACGTCGATGTTCTTCGCGGAAATCTCGGGTTCCGCGGTGGCCGACGTAGCTGCCACCGGCCCAATTCTGATCCCGGCAATGAAGAAGCGCGGCTATCCGGGGCCATTTGCCGCCGCGGTCACATCATCGTCGGCGTCGCTCGCGATCATCATCCCGCCGTCGATTCCGATGATCCTGTACGCGGTGATGGCGGGAACGTCGGTCGTGCAGTTGTTCGTCGCCGGCATCGTTCCCGGCGTGATCGCGGGCTTGGCGATGATGGCGCTTTGCTACTACTACGCGGTGAAGTACAACTGGCCGGTCGAAGAAATCTTTCAGTGGAAAAAACTATGGGCGAGCTTCAAGGCCGCGTTCTGGGCGCTGACGCTGCCGCTCATCATCCTCGGTGGCATTTTCGGCGGCGTCGTCACCGCCACTGAAGGGGCCGCACTGGCGGTGGTAGCGGCGCTTTTCGTCGGGCTCGTCATCTATCGAGAGCTCGACTGGCGGCATTTGCGCGACGCGATCATCGACGGCGGGGTCCAGACCGGCGTCGTGATGCTGCTGGTCGCATCGTCCGCCCTGCTGGGCCTGTACCTGACCGAAGCGCAGGTGCCGCAGACGATTGCGGCAGCACTGGCGGGCATCACCGACGAACGTTGGGTCATCCTGGCGCTGCTCAACGTCTTTTTCCTTTTCATCGGCATGTTCCTGCATTCAGCCGCGGCGATCATCCTGGTGGTGCCGATCGTGATGCCGCTGGTGAATACGATGGGCATCGATCCGGTGCATTTCGGAATCATCGTGACGCTGAACCTCGCGATCGGCCAGCAGACGCCGCCGGTAGCGAGCGTGCTGATGATCACGTGTTCGATCGCCAAGGAAAACGTGTGGGACGTGACGCGCGCCAACATCCCGTTCATCCTCGTGCTGCTCGCGACGCTGCTGCTGGTGACCTACGTTCCGGCGACGACGCTGTCGCTGGTGGATTACTTCTACCGGTAAGATCAATCGATGGCTGCAACGATCTTCGTCGAGCGCGACGGCGCGATCGCGACCGTCGTGCTGAATCGGCCGAACAAGCTGAATGCGCTGACGCGCGGCATGTGGGCCTCGCTCGGCGACGCGATCGAGCAGCTGTCGGCGGATGACTCGATACGCTGCGTGATCGTGCGCGGCGCCGGCGAAAAGGCATTTTCACCGGGCAACGACATCGCCGAGTTTACGCACGAGCGCTCGAACAAGTCGCAGGCGATCGAGTACGGCAAGGTAATGCATCGAACCGCCGAAGCGCTCGCCAATTGTCGGCACCCGCTGGTCGCGCAGATTCATGGCATCTGCGTGGGTGGCGGGCTCGAGATCGCGGCGCTATGTGATCTGCGCATCTGCGGCGAATCGAGCCGCTTCGGTGCGCCGATCAACAAGCTCGGCCTGGTAATGGCGTATCCGGAGATGGCGCCCCTGGTGCGGTTGGTCGGAAGTGCTGTCGCGCTCGAAATCCTGCTCGAGGGTCGGATCTTCGACGCCGCCGAAGCGAAGGAAAAAGGGCTCGTGACGCGCGTGATGCCGGATGATCGGGTTGCAAACGAAGCGCGAGCGGCTGCACAACGTATCGCCGATGGCGCACCGCTGGTCGCACGCTGGCACAAGAAGTTTGCGCGCCGATTGGCGGAAGGCACAGCCCTGACTGCGGACGAGCACGACGAGTGTTTCGACTGCTTCGACACCGAAGACTTCCGCATCGGCTACGCAGCATTCCTCGCGAAGCAGAAACCGAAGTTCGTCGGGCGATGAGTTCATGAGCGGCCCCTTGGTCGGCATGCGCGTCCTTGAACTCGCGCAAATCATGGCCGGGCCGACCGCGGGAATGATGCTGGCCGACATGGGCGCCGATGTCATCAAGGTCGAGAAGCTGCCGGGCGGCGACGATTCGCGCAGCTACAGCGAACCGCAGGTCAACGGCGTGTCGGCGCCCTTCATGATCCTGAACCGCAACAAGCGCGGCATTGCACTGAATCTGAAGCACGCCAAAGGCCGCGAGATTTTGCTGCGCATGGTGCGTGATGCCGATGTGCTGACCGAGAACTATCGCAAAGGCGCGCTGGAAAAACTGGCCCTTGGCTACGACGTGCTCGCTGCAGAAAATCCCGGACTGATCTACTGCGCAGTGTCGGGTTACGGCCGTGAAGGACCGTACGCGGATAAAGGCGGGTTCGATTTGATTGCACAAGGCTTCGCCGGACTGATGTCAATCACCGGCGAGCCGGGCGGTCCGCCCGCCAAGACCGGCAACTCGGTGGCCGACATCAACGCCGGGATTCTTGCAGTGGCCGGCATTCTCGCCGCTTACACGCACAAAATGAAAACCGGCCAGGGACAGATCGTCGATACGTCGTTAATGGAAGCAGCGTTGCAGCAAACCTACTGGCACGCGGCAATTTACTTCGCCACTGGCGAGTCGCCGGGTCCGACCGGATCGGCCCACATCCTGACTGCGCCGTATCAGGCGTTTAAAGCGAAGGACGGCTGGATCAACATCGGCGGCGCCAATCAGGCGAACTGGGAGCGCATCGCCGATG
>CAZKNV010000087.1:0-7324 GCA_964554145.1 uncultured Burkholderiaceae bacterium | reverse complement strand
GAACGATAGCGAGGTGCGAGGCCGCCCGCATCACTTCATCGGGCGAGTCCACTCGGACTTCGTGTCACGCCTTGCTTGTGTCCGCTTTCCATAAACACGCTCTTCTTCTGCGGAGACTGCGGGCGTTTAAAATCCCTCTTCGCCTGCCGATTGCGGCGAACCTCGGCGCTGCGACGGCGTCCAGCGCGAGCGGCGGCCCTTTGTTATCACAACAGGCGGAGCGATCGCGTGTCATCGGCAATCATCGGCAACAGGCCACGCGCACGCGACAGCTCGGGTGATGCGGAGGCTGCGGTCGATGCGACTGCGATACGGGTGTTGACGCTGAACGCCCATCAGGGCTTCAGCGCGATGCGACGCCGCAACGTGCTGTCGCAGATCCGTGACGGGCTGCGCGCGGCGAGCGCCGACCTGGTTTTTCTGCAGGAGGTCGGCGGCGCCGACGGTGCGGAGGTCTCGACGCATCAGTACGAGGTCCTGGCCGATCAGATCTGGCCGCAACACGCGTACGGGCGCAATGCGGTAACGACTGGTGGCCATCACGGCAATGCACTGCTTTCGAAATACCCGATCCTGGCCTGGCAGAACGTCGATGTGTCAGTCGGCGAGTCCGAGGGTCGCGGAATGCTGCACTGTGTGCTCGACGTCCCGCACGCGCCGCATCCGCTGCACGCGGTATGTGTGCATTTCGGGCTGCGCGAATCGCACCGGCAGCGGCAGATCGAACATCTGCTCGACATGATTGCGGGCACGATCCCGAACGACGCGCCGCTGGTGATCGCCGGCGACTTCAATGACTGGCGCGAGCGTGCGCATCTGCGGCTGCTGCGCGACTCCTCGCTCGAAGAGATCCACGCCAGTGCGAACGGACATCCGGCGCGCACATTTCCGGCGGGCCTGCCGCTGCTGCGGCTCGACCGCATCTACGTCCGCAATCTGCGCCATCGGCCGTTGCCGCTGCCGCGGCGTCCCTGGGCGACGCTGTCGGATCACGCCCCGCTGGCCGGCGAGGTGCGAGTGTGAAACTCAAGCTCGAATGGACCAGCGGCAATCGCGTCGACCTGCTCGAAAACGGCGACGCATTCCTCCCGGCGGTCTTCGAGGCCATCGACGCGGCCGAGCACGAGATCCTGATTGAGACCTTCATCCTGTTCGAAGACCGTGTGGGCCGCGACCTGCAGCAACACCTGATTGATGCCGGACGTCGTGGCGTCGAAGTTGACCTGATGGTCGACGGCTTCGGCTCGCCCGATCTTTCAGATGCCTTTATCTCGGCATTGACCGACGCCGGCGTGCGGCTGCATGTCTATGAGCCGACACCGCGCGTTCGCCAGCTGAAGCCGCTGCGCCGGCTGCATCGCAAGATCACCGTCATCGATGGGCGCGTTGCCTTTGTTGGCGGCATCAACTTCTCCGAAGATCACCTGGAAAGCTTCGGCACCAAGGCCAAGCAGGACTATGCGGTCCGCATCGAAGGTCCGGCGGCCGAGCGCATTCATCGTTTCGTGCGCCAGGCGTTAGCGCCGGTGCAGCGGCACCTGAAAGGGCGCGATGATGATCAGGCAGCGAGTCCGGTCAGTGCATCCAGGCCGCAGATAGTGGCGCCCGGCAACGCCGACGTGGCACTTGTCAGCCGCGACAACCGCTATCACCGCACCGACATCGAGCGCGCCTATCGAATGGCAATCCGCGCCGCGCGCGGCACGGTGCTGATCGCCAACGCCTACTTTTTTCCCGGTTACCGGATGCTGCGTGACCTGCGCCGCGCCGCGTCCCGCGGCGTGGCGGTACATCTGATCCTGCAGAACAATCCCGATGTGCCGATCGCGCGCGTGGCCGGGCGGCTGCTGTATGAAAGCCTGATCAAGGATGGAGTGGCGATTCACGAATACTGTCGCCGCGAGATGCATGGCAAGGTGGCGGTGGTCGACGGCATCTGGACCACCGTCGGTTCGAGCAACCTCGACCCGCTCAGCCTGTCGCTGAATCTCGAAGCCAACGTTTTAATCCGCGACGCCGAGTTCGCCGCCACGCTACAGCGGCGCCTGCAGTATTTGATCGAACACGATTGCGAGCAAGCGAAGCCCGAGGCACTGCCGCGGCTGACGATGTGGCGCTATCTGCTGGTGTCCCTGGCGTATCACGTTTCGCGGGGTTTCCCGCGCTGGCTGAGCGCGCTGCCGTATTTCGGCTCGCGCATCCGTTCTTTCATTCGCGGACGGCGTATCGATACCAAGGCTGCGGTCGATGCGTCGACCAGCGGCGACTAAGAGCCATGACGGTGCGCGAGTCGAAAGCCGAGAATCGTTCCAACCGTGGCGACCCGGCGCCGTCGCGCTGGCGCCGGGCGTGGCCGCGGGTAAGACAGGTCCTGTTGATCGCCTTTGCGCTCGCTGTACTCGGGCTGATCGCCTGGCGCGCGCGCGAGATCGACTGGAACGACGTGCTCGGCGCGCTGCGCGCGCTGCCGCTGACGACGGTGGCGCTGGCCGCCGCGGTCGCGTTCGCCGCGCACGCTGCCTACGTCAGCTACGATCTGCTGGCCCGCCGCTATACGGGGCACCGGCTCGGCATCGGCCAAACGCTGGCGGTCGCGGGAGTCAGTTTCGCGTTCAACCTGAATCTCGGCGCGCTGGTCGGTGGCGTCGCGCTGCGCTACCGGCTGTATAGCCGTTTTGGTCTGGATGCTTCAGTGATCACGCGCATCGTCGGCTTCAGCCTGCTGACGAACTGGATCGGCTACTCGGCGCTGGCAGGCGCTGCGTTCGCGAGCGGCCTGGTCGAGCTGCCCGACGATGCGCCGATCTCCGGAACCGCGCTGCGCGCGCTCGGCATTGTTATGTTGCTGGTCGTCGCCGCCTATCTGGCCGCGTGCCGATGGTCGCAGCGGCGTTGCTGGAGTGTGCGCGGCCACACGATCGAGTTGCCACGCGCGCGCATGGCAGCGCTGCAGGTCGCGGTATCGGCGACGCACTGGTCGCTGATCGCGACCGTGCTGACCGTGCTGCTGCAGGGCAAAGTGGGTTTCGTAACGGTGCTCGGCGCGCTGCTGGCGAGCAGCGTGGCCGGCGTGATCACGCATATCCCGGCCGGGCTCGGTGTCCTGGAGGCTGTGTTTCTGTCGTTGCTGGCGGGCGCGCATCCGACCAACGAACTGCTGGCGGCGCTGCTCGCATATCGCGCGGTCTTCTACCTCGGACCGCTGATGATCGCCGGAGTCACGTACCTGGCGCTCGAACTGGCGGCGCGCCGCCGCGATACGCAGGTGCGGCGGCAGCAGCGCGAGCGCGACAAACACGCCCCGCTGCGGTGCTGACGCGTTGTCGCTGCCACGCTGCGGCGGCTGAGCCTGTGCGGCAAGGGCATTCGTCAACACGTTGTTCGCAGCAACAGCGGCGGTGCTGAGGCACCGCATGCGACGTGCATTTTTAGCCGATGATGTTGCCGATAACACCGCGCAACGTTGAAATGTCGACAGCGCTCAGCTTGCCGAGGGACTTTCGGATCAGATTCTGTTCGATGGTCGTGACGACGGGCTTTAGCACCGACGGCTTGATCAGTCCAGCCGCTTGCCAATCAGACAACAGCGCATCGCCAAAGGCTGAAGTCGCTCGAACTTGGCTCGTAATGGCCAGCAAGATAGCGTCTGGGCGCTGCGCGTTGTAGCGATCGCTCGAAATTACGACCGCAGGCCGCTGCTTTGTTGTTGACTGATCCGTAAACGGAAACGGGACTAAGACCACATCGCCGAAGACATAACGCATCTGTCGAAGGGCGATATCAGCCGGCGCTAGAGACGGTCGTAAGCCGCATCTTCATCGTTGTCCCAGACTTTCAAGAATGCAGGCTCGGCAGCTTTGGTTGCTGCGTGTGTAAGTTGCTGTTCATCGCGAGCGCGCAAGAAGTCCACAAAGTCTTCAACTTCCGACAACCGTTGTGGCGGCAATCGCTTGATCTTGTCTATCAGGGCTTTTTCGTGCGCGCTCATCATCGAATTCCAAGTGGACACATGACCGCAAAGATACCTGCATTCCGTCCGTTTGTAGTTAACCGGGATAGCCCGGGTCAATGCGCCCCCGGGGTCGGGTCGGCCGCCTCGTCCCGCACGCGGCGCAAGGCCCGCACTCACGGAATTGTGTCACGCGACGCTTACAACGCGACTCCGCAGTTAACGACCGCTTGTTCTGCGCTGCGTTCCCATCCCTGATTGGCGGCCGGACTTGCCGGGCTTGGGTGCGGAATGAATCCGACTTGTACATCGAGGTCGGCAAGTGCGATCTGAGCGCGCCGTTCGGCGAAGCGGCCGATGCCAAAAACGCATCTGGGTGCGAGATGCTGCACGGTGGCGCGCAACGCGCGATCGCAAATCGCGGTAAGCACGCGCTGTTCGTCCCGTGGCAACTTGTCGAGCGGAAGATTGCGGCCGCTTTCTTCGAGAAAGAGCAGCGGACAATAGTTGGCCACGAAGAAACGATTGAAGAACTGCGCGGGTGTGCCGAACCGGCGTCGCGCCCAGCCCCACAAACGCCGGCCGCTCACTTCGGCGCGATGACAGGCGAACCCGGCGACCGGCCGCTTCGGATGCTCGTGCGCGGGTTTGCCGACGGGTTCTTCGATCCCGAGCCAGTCGCGTACGCTCGCAACCTCGCCGAACGGAACGCCGGTTTGTGCCATTCCGAAAGGTCCCGGATTCATTCCGATCAGCAGCGCCTCTTTCGGTCCGGCGCCGTAGCGCTCGACGTAGCGTGCATACGATGCGCGTGCGTAAATGAACGGGTTGTAGACGTGCGCCACCGGTGCACGAAAGCGCAAAGCCGTCAGCTCGCCGGCAAGGTCGTCGGCAATGGCCAGCAGAAATGCAGCGTCGGTCAAGGAGCTTTGGTGGCTGGGTGGCAGGGCGGCTCATCGTGCCACAGCTCCCACGCGGCCGATGGGTGTTGGCGCAGCGACGGAGGGTGTCACGCGCCGCGCGCGCCGAGGCGTTTCGACAATGCCTGTGCCATTTGTTTGACCGCTTGCGCAGCCAAGTTGCGCTGGCGCTGATCAGCCGCTGCCTTGAGCATGCTGACCGCCACGCCGGCGACCGCCTCTCCGCTCTTTGAATCGAACACCGGCGCGCCGAAGCAAATCATGACCGTTGAAGGGTATTCTCCACCGCAGGTGACTGACTCACACTGAAGGAGGACGACATGATGAAAACTCGATCGCGCTTACCGCAGTTCTTTGCGCCAGTGATGACAACGCTGGCGCTCATATTGGCGACCGGTTCCATCCCGGCCGCAGCGCAGGAAAAAAAGGCGGCGCCAGTGCCGGAAAAGCCGTTGAAGATCGGCGTGGTCACGTTTCTGTCGGGTGCCGCGGCGGGTCCGTTTGGCGTGCCGGCGCGCAACGGCGCCGAAGTCGTCGTCGAAGCGTTAAACGGCGGCAAGTTGCCGGCGCCGTATTCCACCGTCGGCCTGGGTGGTGCGCCGATCGAGATGGTGTTCGTCGACGAGGCTGGCGGCACGACGAAACAGGTCAACGAATATCGCAACCTGGTTCAGCGCGATAACGTCGATGCGGTGATCGGCTACATCTCCAGCGGTGATTGCCTCGCGGTCGCGCCGGTGGCCGAAGAGTTGAAGCGCCTGACCGTGTTCTTCGACTGCGGTACCCCGCGCATTTTCGAAGACGCGAGCTACAAGTATTTGTTCCGTACCGGCGCAACGGCGACGATGGACAACACTGCCGCGGCGCTGTACGTGACCGAGATGAAGTCGAATCTGAAAAAAGTCGCCGGCATCAACCAGAACTACGCGTGGGGCCAGGATTCGTGGAACGACTTTGAAGCGGCGATGAAGGTGTTGAAGCCTGGTGTCGACATCGCGACGTCGCAGATGCCGAAGCTGCTCGCCGGGCAGTATGGCGCGGAGATTTCAACGCTTCTTACCAGCGGCGCGGATGTCGTGCACACGAGCTTCTGGGGCGGTGACGCCGAAGCGCTGATCCTGCAGGGCGCGCCGCGCGGCTTGTTCAAGAAGAGCACCGTGGTGATGACTGCGGGCGAGCCGACATTGGTGCGTCTGGGAACGCAGGTTCCCGAGGGTACGGTCATCGGTGCGCGCGGGCCATTTGACATGTTCGCGCCCGATACCGAGCTGAATCGCTGGTTTCGCAAAGCCTACGAAGAACGCTACGCGGTAGCCCCTAGTTATCCCGCCTACAAAATGGCGCAGGCATTTCTTGGCGTCAAAGCCGCGTACGAGAAAGCGCAGGCCGCCAACGGCGGCAAGCGGCCGAGCCAGGAGCAGATCATCGCCGCGTTCGAGAACCTGAGCTTCGAGGGGCCGGGAGGTAAGGTCGACATGTCGCTCGGCAAGGGGCATCAGGCGGTGCAGGGCACCGCTTACGGCACGACGAAGAATGTCGGCGGCAAGGTGACGGTGGTCAACATCAAGCGTTACCCGGCGTCACGGATCACGCCGCCCGACGGCGTCAAGAGCGAAGAGTGGATCAAGTCGAGCTTCAAGACGGCGAAGTGATGCGCTAGCTGCGCTGGTGGACGGACGCGGGAGTAGCAAGCGATGAGCGGTCTCGTGTCCGTGCTGATCGACGGCATTATTTATTCGTCGTACCTCTTCATCATCGCCGTGGGTCTGACCTTGATCTACGGCGTGATGAAGATTCTCAATCTGGCGCACGGCAGCCTGTATGCGCTCGGTGCGTACGTCGCAGCCACACTGGTCGCCGCCTGGTTCGACGCCGGTTTCAATCCTTACCTTAGTTTCGCGCTGCTGGCGCTGTCCGCGCTGCTGGTCGGGATCGTCGCCGGACCGATCATCGAGCGCGGCCTGTTGCGGTTCATGTACGGCAGGGACGAGATCATCCTGATCCTCGTCACGTACTCGGTGTTCCTGATTCTCGAAGACGTGATCAAGCTGATATGGGGAGTCGAGTCGTATTCAGCGTATCAGCCGTACGGGCTGCTCGGTAATTTCGATGTCGGCGAGCTTCCCTACACGGTGTACGACGCGCTCCTGGTGGTCGTTGCTGTACTGGTCGGCGCTGCGTTGACGTTTGTGCTGACGCGCACGCGACAGGGCAAGCTGCTGCTCGCCGTGATCCATGATCGCGAAGTCAGCGCAGCCATGGGCATCAACGTCGGCCGTGTTTATCTGGTCACGTTCACGATCGGCACCATGCTGGCTGCGTTGGGCGGCGCGCTCATCGCGCCCAAGGTCGCTGTGGTGCCGGCGATGGGCGTAGAGGTGATCGTGCTCGCTTTTGCGGTGGTGGTGATCGGCGGGCTCGGCAGCCTGCCCGGCGCAGCGCTGGGCGCGTTGAT
>CAZKNV010000086.1:0-7444 GCA_964554145.1 uncultured Burkholderiaceae bacterium | reverse complement strand
TGGCCAGTGGAGTGCCTTCGACTTCGACACCATTGCGCAGCACGCGAAACGCTTCAATCGAACCGATCGGTTGCCAATTGTCCTGTGTACGACGCGGCCGAAGCGCAGGACGGCGTGCGCGCGGCGCCGGCGCAGCCTCGTGCCGGTACACCTGCGCTCGCACAATCTGATTCAACTCGGGTATGCGCACGAACACGCGCGTGATCGGCAGCGCTGGCGGAACCTCGACATACAGGCTGCGGCGATCATCAGCCAGCGTTGCCGCCAGCGTTGCGCGCGGCAGCGTGACGTTCGGCGCCAGGTGTTCGGCAAACTGCGCGCGCTCGATGGCCGGAACCTCTTTCGATGTCCATGCCACGCGAATAAAGGCCGGCGGGCGATCGAGCTCGAAGGTGTTCCGCTCGATGACGTCGCCCAGGCTGCGACTGCGCGCCAGTGCACCGGCCACCAATGGTCGCCAGTTGACGAGATCATCGCTGCCCAGAACCTCGATCCGCCCGGCGTAATCCGCTGCATCGGATGCGAACGACAAAATGAGCCGGCCTTTCAAGTCCTTCAACGGACGCGCATCGATCAGATAACCGCCGACTGCGGGCGTCGCTGCCGACTGCTGCGGCGATACCGGCTCGATCTCGACCACCGCCCGCTCGCGGTCGCGCTCGACCCTGAGCGCATATGTCCGCAACAAAGATTCACGCGCTTCGGGCTCGGCCGGAAGCGGAGCCATGCGCAGGCCGACTGCAGCGGAGGTAGGCGGCGTCGGCGCGGGCGCCGCGACGAACGCGATCGGCAATGCTTCATTCCGCGCATTGAAGATGCGCAGATCGGACAGATCGCGCGCCTGCGCAGCGCGATACACGGCTTCCGGAAACTCGATCGCGTGCAGACCTTCGGCGGTGACCGTCAACGGCAAGCGCAGCGCAAAGTCTGCACTGCGTGGCGTTTGCCCTGCCGCAGTCGCCGCCGCGCACGCGAACACTGCAACAGCAAGCTTCATCAGCATCGGCTTCATACGGTAGCCCTCGCCGGCTGAGCTGCCGACGGCGGTACCGGCGCCAGATAGCCGATTATCAGAATCAGCACACCGACCCCGACGAACGACACTATGCGTTCGATCGTGCCTTGTCCGGACAGGTCGACAAAGAACAGCTTCACGACCACGGCTCCGAGCAGGGCGGCGCCGACCACCCACAAGCCGCGCATCGTGCGCTGATGCGCAAATACCATTAACGCCATCGCAGTCGCGGTCCATAACAATGACAGCACCGACTGCACCAGCAACGATTCCGCGAGCGAGTCAGCGTTCCACGGCACGCCGGCCAGAAAGTGAACCGCGCGCAAGGCCGCCGCATTGAGCGCGACGAACGCTGCCGTGCCAAGCGCAAAACGCACCGGGCGCTGCCAGTTCGGCCGGTGATCAGCCATATGCCAGCGCAGTACTGCCGCGAGCGCGAGTAACGATGCGAGATCGAGCGGGTTAAGCAGCGGCACGTAAGGGATCGGCGCCGGGTCGCCAGCGGTAAGAACACTGGTCAATGCAATCCACGCCAACGCAAATATGGCAAGGCCGGGGGCGCCCACCGATGCATACGCAAACGGCGCAGCGCGCATCGGCCATCGCATCGCGTAGTGGATCACAAGCCAGAGCGCCAGCGCCGGCACCGCACCCCATGTTGCATGGAACCAGCCGTCGCCGGCAATCGTGTCTATACGCAGCGCCATTTCAGCCGCGATCATCGCGGTCAGCAGCCACAAGCCACTCACGTGCAGCGTCGCTTGCACGTTACCGGGCATACGCCAGAGCGCGCGCTCGTCCCAATCCAATCGTGCATAGAAAAATGCCCACGCGAGCGGCCATACGATCCAGCCGTAATATCGGCTGGGCATCTGTGCCGCCTCGAGCGCCCACACGACCACCGTCGCGGCAAGCACGACGTGCGCGACGAAGTAAACCCATGACAATTGCAGCGGCCAGCCCCATTTCAGTCTGTGCGCCAGCCACACGAGCGCCGCTGCAGTGACTGCGACGATCATCAATGCAACCTGAGCGGCTGCGAATGGACTGTCGATTCGCGACCAGATTTCCGCCAGCAGCGCACTCAGCCAGACCAGCACACCGAACGCCAATAACGCAGCCGCCACAGTGCGTTGCATTGCCCCGCCGGCGAGCGACAGCAGCGCTGCGGTGATTGCGGTCACCGTCACTGCGAGCCTGAGCAGCGTCGTCACACTCATTTGCTCAACCAATTCCGCAGCTGCATCGGCGCGCGCTTCGGTGGCAAGCCATGCCAGCACGATGATCGCAACGCCGGCCACCCACTCGGCTGACACGGGCGAATCATCACGGCTCTGGCGCCGGTTACCGACCATCAATCCGAGCGACAACACACACCAGGCGGCTACGTACCACGGGTAGGCAAGGGGTTGCCACACCAGCACGACGACCCACGCCCAACCGATGAGGCGCATCGTCCACGGGGCGGCGCTGGCGATCAGCACGCCGTTGCGCCCGAAAGCTGCGGGCATCGCCGCCTGTAACGCACTGGCGCGCGCCAGCACAAACGAGCTTGCAAACGCGGTGGCGGCGAACACCGCAAGATTCAGCGTGAACCCGGAAAACTGCGGCAACGTGTTGATCGCACCGGTGTCGAGCGCGCGCACCAGTGCGAAAGCCCCTGCAACGTGCAAGGCGAGCCCCGCGACGATCGGCAAGATGCGCTGCTGCCGCATACCGACCCACAGCAGCGCCAATCCTTCAAGGGCCCAGGCAGCGGCCGTCCACTGCGCGCTGGCTGCCAACGGCACGGCAAGGGTCAGAAATGCAACGCCGACGCCAAAGCTCGCTTCGGTCAGCACCCGCAATGCAGCGTCGCGCCGTCTCATCAACAGCGCGGAACTGAAAAGGTACGCCGCCGCTGCCACGGTTGCAGCAAGCGCCAGTTGAACGCCGGTGGTCAATCGCGACTGGATGCCGAACGCCGCCAGCGGCAATGCGAACATCAGCGTCGTGTCGAAAATTCCGCGCGTCGATTGCGGCTGGCGCAGCGCATACAGCAGCGACACGACGAGAAACAGCAGCCAGAACGCAATCAGAAATCCCTGCGCAACGAGATACTGATCTGGCGTGTAGCGCTGTGCGACCCAAAATCCCAACACGCCGAACGTAAACGCGAAGCCTATCCAGTTCAGCTCGCGCCAGGCACGAAACCATGAGATGCCGAGCACGCCGAGATTCAGCAGCAAATAGAACGACAACAGAATCTCGATGCGGCCCGCACCGGTAGACACCAGAATCGGCGCTAGAAAACCGCCGGTCGCGCCGAGCGCTGCGAGCGCGCGCGCGTTTTGCGCAACGGCCAACACAGCCGAGAGCACCGCGAGCACGGCCAGCAACGCAAACGCAGGCACTGCAGGCAACACGTCGTACAGGCGGAGCGCGGCAAACACGGTCAGATACAGGATGCCGATCGCGCCGCCTTGCAAAGTGATCGCATAGCCGGGACGTTTATCGCGCAGGCGCCAACCAACAATCAGCAACACCAGACCACCGAGCGCCACACCGGCCAGCCGCAGCTCGATCGGAACTTCGGTTCGCTCGGCAACGTAGCGCAGCAGGAACGCGACTCCGACGAACAGCACCAGCAGCCCGACTCTCGCCACCGTATTGCCGCCGAACAACCACGCCTTGGCCGCAGCGATTCCGCGCTCGATTAACGAAGGAGAAGATCGAGGCGAAACAGTGGGGCGCGCGGGCGTGATCGATGGCGGTGGGGCAACGGCCGGCGCCGCAACTTCGATGCGCGGCGCGAACTCCGGCTCCGTCGTAGTTGCCGGTTGCACTGGCACTACGGCGGGCGGCGGCACGGCAACCGGCGCATCGGCAAATACACCGTCGGTCGGCGTTGCCTGAGTCTGCTCAGTGTCGGTCTGCAACTCGCCGTGTTCGGATCGCAGGCGCGTGACCGAGTACTCGATCAGCGAAACGCGCTCGAGCAGGTCGCCAATGCGAGCGGCAAGCTCCTTGTGCTGCTCATCTGCGCGACCGCGCGCATAGAACAGATATCCGAATACAAAACCCAACGGCACGGTGATGACGACCCCGACCGCCGGATGCAAGAAAGCGATCACGAAGCCGGCGGCCACACCCAACCACACCGGCATCGTCGATACCGGACGACTACTCTGCCCCATCAGCCCCTCTCCCGTTAAGAGCTTTGGACAAGCATGACACTCCGGGCAGGTCGCGGCAATCGAACGAAATGCCGAGGAGTTACACCGGAACCCTGAGCCTTTTGTGCATGCATGCCGCCGACGCCGGGCATAGCGACGCGAACTGAGCCGTTTGCTGCACAGCAGGCGGCACGCTTGCGCGATCGACTCGCAAGTAGTCGAGCAGCGCAAAGAACGCCGGCGCGCTGGTAGTCAGCAAGTACATGTCGTCGATGCCGCGCCGGGTCGCAAGCCGCTCGACGGCAGCGACCAGTGCGGCGCCGCGCCCTTGCCGATGCAGCGAAGGCATGACGACCAGCGAACGCAATAACCCCGCGCCATCTGCGTTTTGCAAACCGATCGCCCCCACGACCTGCCCGGCTTCACGCATCACCAGAAAGTCGACGGGCGCACGACCCGCCTGTAGATCGTGATCCACCAGTTCAGCCTGCTGCAGCAATTCGATGATGTGCGGGCGATCGCGTGCGCGCTGCGGCTCGATCAGGAACGGCTCAACCTGCATGCCACGATTGTCGCAGTTAGCAGCCCGATGAAAAACGTAGCGAGCAGCCCCGAGATTGCGTCGAGGAGCGCAGGCGTACAGAGGTACGTTGAGCACCGCAGGCGCAAGACCGGGGCGCGCAGTAGTTTTGCATCGGGCTGCTAGATGACGACTTGCGTTCCGATCTCTATCGCCCGATTGGGGGGAATGCGGAAAAAGTCAGACGCAGGCTGCGCATTGCGCAGCATCCAGCCGAACATGCGGCGCCGCCATGCCGCCATCGTCCCTTTACCGCCGATGACGACGGCTTGCCGGGACAGGAAGAATGAGGTTTCGGCAGGAATCAATTCAAAGTCATGCTGCCGCGCCAGCACGCCGAGGAAAAATGTGACGTCGAATGGATCCTGAAATCCAAGCCGTACCTTGACTGCGTAGCAACCGTCGCCCAGATCCTGGATTTCCGTCATGTCGGCCGGATCCACATGCGGAATGGTGCGGCTGATCGCCGTTAAAAACACGACGCGCTCGTGCATCACGCGGTTGTGCTTCAGGTTGTGCAGCAACGCGTGCGGAACATACCCGGGCTCGAGTGTCATGAACACCGCAGTGCCTTCGACCCGGTGCGGCGGATATATCGACAGGCTCTTGATAAACGGCTGCAGCTCGATGCCGCTTTGCTTCAACTGCCGATTCATCAGCGAGCGGCCACGCTTCCAGGTCGCAAAAATCAGGTACAGCGCCGCAGCAAACGCGATCGAAAACCAGCCGCCATGGGGAATCTTCGTCATATTGACGGCGACGAACAGCGCTTCGAGCGCAAGCAGGGGAACGAATGTCGCGAGCACGCGCCACGCTGACCAGTCCCATCTGAAGCGCGCGATCACGCTCACGCCGAGGCTCGTGACCAGCATCGTGGTAGCGACTGCGAGACCGTAGGCGGCGGCCAGGTCGGACGAGCTGCCGAATCCGAGCACCAGCACGACGACGACCAGCAGCAACAACGAGTTGACCAAGGGTATATAGACCTGCCCTGCTTCGGTTTTGGACGTGTAGTCGATTCGCAGGCGCGGCAGGAAGCCGAGCTTGATTGCCTGGCTGGCAATGGAAAATGCACCCGAGATAACGGCCTGCGATGCGATCACTGCGGCTGCAGTCGCAAGCAGCACCAGCGGCAGTTGCAACTCACTCGGCGCGAGCAGAAAAAAAGGATTGGCGGCCGCCTTCGGATCTGACAGCACCAGCGCGCCCTGGCCGAAGTAATTCAAGACCAGACACGGCATCACCAGCCAGAACCATGCGATGCGAATCGGGCGCGCGCCTAAATGGCCGATGTCCGCGTACAACGCTTCGACTCCGGTCAGTGCCAGGAACACTGCGCCCAATGCGAAAAAAGTATTGCCCGGCTGAGCCACCGCGTAACGCAGTGCGTACAACGGATCGAGCGCAAGCAGTACCTGCGGGTACCGCACGATCTGCCAAAGCCCCAGCGTGCCCAGCACAACGAACCAAACAAGCATGATCGGGCCGAACGCACCGCCGACTGTCGCCGTACCCCTGCTCTGCACCGCAAACAGCGTGACCAGCACCACCAGCGTCAGCGGAATGACATACGGCGTGAACACCGGCGATACCACGTGCAACCCTTCGGCCGCCGACAGCACCGAAATCGCCGGAGTAATCACGCTTTCGCCGAAGAACATTGCAGCACCGAGCAGACCCGCGCCGACCGCGACATTGCGCAAGCGGCCGGCGGCTGGCATTTGCCGCAACACCAGAGCCAGTAACGCCAGCACGCCGCCTTCGCCGTCGTTGTCGGCGCGCAGAACGAGCAGCATGTACTTGATCGATACGATCAGCGTGACTGCCCAGAAGATCATCGACAGCACGCCGTACACGCCCTCGACACTGATGCCGATACCCCGCTCGCCGGTCAGGCTCTCCTTGAATGCGTACAGTGGGCTGGTGCCGATATCGCCGTAGGCGACGCCCAGGGCGGCGAGCAGGATGGCGGGCGATAACTTGCGCTCCGATGCGGTCATCGAACGCGGGCTAACCTGGATCTAGCCCGTACGGTGAAGAGGCGGCGGACGATGCGCTCAATTGCTTACGCGAAGCTTGCAAGCTTGTCATACCTCGCGCGGCGATAAAAAAGGGGCCGATAAAAGCGGGCCCCTTTTGCGCGAAATTTAGCTCCGCAATGCGATCATGCGCCGCTGTACACCTTCCACTCGTCGATGAACATCTTGGCGCCTTCCTTGGTCATCATGTCGCCCTTCATCATCATCTTGCCCTTGTCGCCGGGCATCTTCTTCATCTTGGCCATCATCGCGTCGTAGCGCATACCGGCGGCATTCATGAACTCCTGCTTGGTCATCATGCCGTCTTTATTGGTATCGGCGATCTTGAAAAAATCTTCGAACTTGAATACTTCATCCGCCGAAGCTAATGGTGCATAGGCCAAGCCCATACACATCGCCATTGCGGGAATTGCAACCATGCTTTTTTCATTGTCATCTCCACGTGGTAAGGATTATTTCCGGTCGGATTAGCTGCTCAAAGTCATCGATCCGCCGGCCCGACTTCGTGCGAATGCATGAAGTCGCGCGCTTAGTCGCCGGTCTGGCCGGTTGATTACAGCCTCAGCGCATGTACAAACCCTGCTGTAAATTCGCATTTGTCTGCGGGTGTCGTTCAATGGCAGGACCTGAGCTTCCCAAGCTCAAGACGTGGGTT
>CAZKNV010000085.1:0-7457 GCA_964554145.1 uncultured Burkholderiaceae bacterium | reverse complement strand
GCACGCAGGTCGATGATGGCAACGATGCCGCACATGGCTAGCTTCTCGTAGAAGGCAAGTTCGATTCCAGATACGCCGCCGCGCGACGGTCGTTACGAAGCTCGGCGAGATACAACTGATGGTATCTGTCCACCATGCGGTCCAGGCTGAAATTCTGCTCAACCCGATGGCGCGCTGCGTGGCCATGCTGGCGCCCGAGTTCAGGCTGGGCGAAGTAATCGAGGATCGCTTGCGCCAGAGTGTGCGGATCGGCAGCGGGCACCAGCTGGCCGCTGACGCCATCTTCAACCAGTTCCGCATTGCCGCCGACGCGCGTGGCAACGACCGGAAGTGCGCACGCCATCGCTTCGAGAATAGTGTTCGAGATACCTTCCCCACGCGAAGGCAGCACGAAGCAGTCAAGCCCGCGCATGATGTGAGCAATGTCGTTACGCGCGCCGGCAAACCAGACGAGGTCATGCGCACCGCCGTCTCGCAGGATGCGCTCGGCCTCGGCACGCATTACCCCTTCGCCGACGATGATCAGACGCATTCGATCGCGTGCCTCGGGCTTCACTCTTAGAGCCAGCACGAACGCATGCGCCAGCGTGCTTTGATCCTTGACGCGATCCATGCGGCCCACGGTGCCGACCAGCCAGTGCTTAGGAGGCTCAAACGGGCAGCCATCGATGGCAGTGCGTGCATCTGCAACCGGATGAAACCGGCCCGTATCGACCCCGTTATAAATCTGCACGACGCGATGAGCCGCGATACCGACGCGTTGGTGCAGATAACGCTCGAGATCCTGCGACAGCGCAACGTAGCGCGAGACAAACGGACTGTACGAGCGGCGCACCCACTGATAGCGGCGCCGCGCGCCGTCGGGATCGATCGAGTCGCGTCCGTGTTCGCCGTGGATCCGCGTTCGAATGCCGGCGGCCCACGCCGGCACCACCGCTTCGAGCGCTGCCAGGTTGCGCGTGTGGACCAGCGCGGGCTGCAGTTGCCGGAACACGCGCACCAGGCGCGGATAGAGCTTCCAGAGATGGCCTGGAGATTTGCGCAGCGACACGTATTGCACGTCCGGCCGCTGCACGCGCTGCATGAACTCGGTCGACATTTCGGTCAATGCCACCACCGCGTGCCGCCAGCTTTGCTCCGGCAATCGATTGATCAAGTTGACGACGCCGTTTTCGAGCCCGCCGATGTCGAAGCGATACACGACGTGCGCAATCAAAGGTGGACCGCTTTTGTCCGTCATCGCCTAGCCGTCGCCTCGAGCGCACTGTCGATCGGCGCCGACATGGTTTCGACAAATCCACTCAATCGCCGCGTCCCGGCGTCGATGTTGTCACCCACCGGCGTATACACCGCGACCCAGGCCGCGGTATCGGTTGCGCCGGTCAACCGCTGCAACGCCAGCACCATCTGCACAAGAACGTCGCTGCGGGTAGTGAGGCCGGCGAGCCAGTACCAATGCCAGATGAGGAATTGCCCGCTCGCACTGCGCACCACCGCTGTTTTTATCGAAGTCGGTTCGCCGTTCAAGTGAACCGTCAAGGTTCCACTTTCTACAATCCTCCAGTGTTTGCTGTCGGAACCGACAATCCGGTTCATCGTGCTGACCAGCTCGGAGCCCTGTCGTTGGCCGCGATAAATGCCCCGATAAACACTGACGGCGTTCCCGTCGCGGACGAAGGTCTGCACGTCGACGGCGACGGGTGCGACCAGTTCCGGTGCCCAGCCGCTTGCTTCGGTGGATGCGGCGTGCCAACCGCCGCGCGGCGCGATCGCTTCGAGTTGGACCGGGCGCAAGTCAGCTCGAGACTCGATCCAACTTGCCGCAGCGGGCCAGGCTGCGACCGTCAGCAGACATGCTGCCAATACGCTGAACACCGCATGAACCGAAACCGGCTGCGCGCTGCCGCGATGCGCGGCCGGCGCCCGTGAATTTTCTTCCTCGTCTGTCCAGCGCATGCCGATCAAGAACAATACGAACATTGTCGCGCCGAAGATCAACCATCCCCACCACTGATGGTCGGCGCCGCTACCGATCCGGTTGTCCGAAAAGTGTCCCATCAAGACGATGGCATACGCGCGCAGCCAGTTGGCGAACAGTGCCGCGGCTAGCGCCAGCAACACAAAGACAACGCGTTTTACAGGCGAGCGATATTGCAGCCACGCGAAGATGCACCCGGTCGTCAACGCGGCGATCAGGAAGCGAACGCCACCACACGCCTCGATGATCGACCAACTGCCGCTTGGAATGACGAAATAATTGCCTTCCCGATACACCGGAATCCCGCTCACGCGCAGCGCCCCTACCGTCACATCTGCTGTCCATTCCATCAGCACCGGCAGCCATCCTTCTCCGAACGGAACGGCAAAGAACAGAAAACCCAGCGGGAACGCCAATTGGCGCGCCCAGGACCGGCCGAGAACTGTCAGCACGGTCGCAACCGCCATGCCGACCGCAGCGAACTGAGTGACGACGGCCGCATTGGCAAGCTCACCCAGCAACCATACAAAGCCAATCGCAGCGATGAGTGCGAGCCCCGGCCAGAACGGCTTTAAGGGCACGGAAACGAGCGCGGCAGATGCTCGCCATGCCATCCACACCGCCACCGGTATCACGAGATAGCAGTGGCTGTAGGTAGAAGACTGCTGCCAGATCTCGACCATCGATCGGGTTGTCGGCCAGAGTACGGTCAGGATTGAGACCGTTATCACAGCAAAGAGCAGCGTGACCAGGGTGCGCTCCTTGGTCACAACGGCTGGCCCGGCCTGCGTACCCGGCTGCGCGTCAGCGTGCATTGAGAGATCTATCCCTCTTTATCCCAGATTGCGAACAATAGACGGCCCGAGCGCGTTGACGACCCGCCGCGGCAGCCAGCGCCACAGCCGGATAAGCGCCTGGTACTTCGGATTTGACGGATTGTTCTGCGGAACGGCATTACGTTTAAAAAGCTTGTACTCATAGTGCAACGGTTGCGGCTCGAAGCCCCAGTTCGTCTTGAAGTCAAACGAGCCCGTGCCGCGTTTCGAGCGACCGTAGTCATAGATGCGGCAGCCCCGTTCGCTCGCGCGCCGCATCAGTTCCCAATACTTGAAGTCGTTCGCGGCGAGTTCGCGCGCCTCAGAGACATCACCCGCGTAGTACGGCAGTACTTCATCGCGAAAGTAGAACGACAGCACACTAGACACCGGCCGGCCTTGAACGCTCACCACTGTCATCACCTCACAGGCGTCGCCAAACATCTGCCGCAGCGACTCGAAATACTTCTTCGGGAATGGCGGTGTTCCGTGCCGATGCGCATTGTCCGCATACAGTTCGAAAAACCGGTCGACGCCGACGTCGATCTCGCTCGCAAGGCCACGCTGCATGCCCTTGCGCACCATCGCGCGCTGCTTGCGGGGAATCGCTCGCATATTCGCTTCGACGTCGGGTGCGATCGGCCTGCGAAACGTTACGAAAAGATCCTGGTGTGGCCAGCCGGGTTCGTATTGCACACGATTGCGCAGTTCAAGGTGGTCGACCCGTAGCTGCCGCGCTAATTCGGCCGCCGCCGTGTGCAGCAACCCGCGCGCGTTCTCATCCGCCACCGCCGCGCCGCCGTACACCGCGAACGGCAGCGAAACGAGCGAATGTCCGAACAGCAGGCTTTTTACCTGCGCCAGCGGCAACACGCCGGCGATGTCGCCGCCGCGTTCGGCCACCAGGTAGTGCGTGCGATGCCCGAATACACGTTCGACGATGGCGCGCCATTCGATACGATGAAAGAACGTCGCCTCCGGACAGGCTTGCACGAATGACGCCCAGGCCGCACGGTCGCTCTCTACGAATGGTCGGACCTTGAGCGGCACAGCGCCAGGCGCGTTATTCGATCTCACGCTGCATCGAGATCGAACACGCGATCCATCCGGTCCCAGTGGAAGTCACTCAACAGTCGCCGCAACCTTCGCTCGGTCCGGTTGAGATTGACGTAATGCCGAAAGCGGGTCTTGAGCCCGGGCCCGTTGACGCGCGGCTGCTGGGGGTCGATCTCCCATGGATGAAAATAGAAAATCGCCGGACGGCGATCAACGCGATTGACACGATTGATCGCCCAGCGCGACAGCGCATACGGTGCGAGCCGGAAGTAACCACCACCGCCGGCAGGCAGGTTGCGACCGAAAATGCGCGCGGTGCTGACCGGAATTTCGAGCAGCCCGTTGCTCACTCTATACGGAAAGCGCGGCGCATCCGGCATGCCGTAGTGATCGTGCTGCACCGGATAAACGCTCGAGCTGTAGCGGTAGCCGGCCGCGGCAATGCGGTCAAACGCCCACAAATTTCCATGCCCGATGGAAAAGCTGGGCGCGCGGTAGCCGCGCACGGCGACGCCGGCCGTATCTTCGAGCAACTGCTTGGCCGCCCGGATGTCATTGTCAAACTCTGCGGGCGACTGTTCGGATGCTCGCAGATGCGCCTGACCGTGGCTCGCGACTTCATGGCCTTGCGAGGTGATGTCGCGCACCAGGCGCGGATAGCGTTCGGCCAACCATCCGAGCGTGAAAAACGTTGCCTTCGCGCCGCGTTGGCTCAGTAGTTCCAGCACCCTGTCGATATTGCGTTCAATGCGGCACGGCGTCGTCTCCCATGCGCTGCGCTCGATGTACGGCGCGAACGCCGAGACCTGGAAGTAATCTTCGACGTCAATCGTCAGCGCATTCGAAATTCGATCCGTTGCCTGAGCCGCGTTCATACGATCGCCAATTGGTTCACGTTGGCTCCATCGAGCGAGGCCAGCCAATGCGCCATGTGATCAGCGATGCGAGGCGCCGCCTTGCCATCCCAGTACTCGGGAATTCGGCCGCGCTTGCCGCCGGTACGAAGAATGTCATCGACCACCGCCAGTATGCGGCCGCGCTCGGCGCCAACCAACGTGTTCGTGCCTTGATCGACGGTGATCGGGCGCTCGGTATTCGGGCGCATCGTCAAGCAGGGCACACCCAGTGCGGTGGTCTCTTCCTGAATCCCGCCCGAGTCGGTAAGCACCAGCGCAGCATCGCGCATCAGACCCACCATCTCGAGATATCCCTGCGGCGGCAGACAAGCGATCCGCTGTCCATCCAACCGACCACCTAACCCAAACTTCTCGATGTTCGCCCGCGTGCGTGGATGAATCGGCCAGATCACCGGCATTCGCTCTGCAACCTCGCCCAATATCGCAACAACGCTCGACAAAGTTTCCGCACCGTCGACATTCGATGGACGGTGCAACGTAACCACCGCGTATCCCGGCTTCTCGCTGCCCCACCCGGCATCCAGCCCCTCTCTGCGAAACAGGTCGACGGCCGGAACTGCCTTTGGCAGCGCCGACAGCAACGAATCGATCATCAGGTTGCCGACGAAGTGCACGCGGTCATCCGGAATTCCCTCGCGGGACAGGTTCGCGTGCGCACTGCGCTCCGTTGTGTAAAGCAGTGCGGCGATCTGATCGGTAAGCACCCGGTTGATTTCTTCGGGCATCGAACGATCAAAGCTGCGCAAGCCGGCTTCCACGTGCGCAACGGGTACGTGCTTTTTTGAGGCAACGAGGCTGCAGGCCAGCGTTGAATTGACGTCGCCGGCTACGACTACGCACGACGGCCGATATTTGTCGATCACAGGTTCGAAGCGCTTCATCACTTCGGCCGTCTGAATCGCGTGCGAGCCCGAACCCACCTCAAGATTCTCGTCGGGCGCCGGCAAACCGAGATCGATGAATAAACGGTCGTTCAGCTCAAAATCGTAGTGTTGCCCGGTATGAATCAGAACAGCAGCCGGCAGGTCAGCGCGCGACTTGATGGCCCTGAGCAACGGCGCCATTTTCATGTAATTGGGGCGCGCGCCAACTACGCACAAAACAGGACCGTTGCCGGACGGCACCTCACCTGCCCTTCGACGATCGAGCTGGTCCTCGAGTCTCTTCGTCCGGCAGTGCTCGCTCTGGCTCAACGATGCCTCGCACCACGCTTAGCAATCCATCGACGTTGTGTTCCAGCTGTTCGATTCTCTCGGTGATCGCAGCGAGCGGACGTGCAGCGGCCCGACCAGCGCCGGCGGCCGAGGACTCGCGCTTCGAGCTGGTCGTCGCGGATTCGCGCTTCGCGCCGAGCGCCGGCTGCGCGGCGATGTCTGCACCCATCTCGTTCGCCATCTCGGCAGCCGCGGCGGCAATATCCGCACGACCCAGCACATGCTTCTCACCCAGATATGCCGCCAGTAGCACCCGGTTGCACAAGGAATTGATCTTGCGCGGGACACCGCCGGTGGCCCGATGGATTTCGACAAAGGCATCGGCTTCGAACTCAGGATCGTCTTTCCACCCGACGAAGCCCAGCCGGTGTTCGACATAGGCCCGCGTGTCGGCCTGATCGAGCGGACCGAGGTGATACGACGCGATGATCCGCTGCCGAAACTGCTCCATTAACGGCGATCGCATCAGCATGCGCAACTCGGGTTGGCCGATAAGAAAGCTTTGCAGCAGAGCGTGATCACCGCACTGGAAGTTGGACAGCATGCGCAATTCTTCAAGCGATCGGGCACCGAGGTTCTGCGCCTCGTCGATGATCAACAGCGCACGCCTTCTCTTCTGAAAAGTTGTCAGTAGAAATGCCTCGATCGTCGAAATCAAATGAGCCTTGCCGTCGGGCCGCGCGTTGATGCCGAAAGCGGTCGCAACCGAACGCAGCAGATCGTCGGCATCGAGCTGGGTGCTGACGATCTGCGCCGCAATCACTTCTCGCGTGTTCAGTTCATTGAGCAACGCGCGCACCAGCGTGGTCTTGCCGGTGCCGATATCGCCCGTGATCACGAGGAATCCCTCGCCCTGGTAGACACCGTACTTCAGATACGAAAACGCGCTGCTGTGGCCCTTGCTGCCAAAGTAGAAGGCCGGATCGGGGCTTAACTGGAACGGCTTTCCGGTCAGTCCATAGAAACTCTCGTACATTGCGGAGCTAAAGCCTGTTCACCCTAAAGTCGGTAAAACAATCCAACGAAGATCGCAGCTTCGCTGCTGTCACGGATGACGCTGGAGGTTGAATCCTGTTGCTGTTGCTGATACCTGCCGCCGATAAAGGCGCTGCTGCGAGGCGTCAGCTGGCGACTGGCCTGCACGCCAAAAATGTTCTGATCGGTGACGTTTCCGGCGGACTCATCGAAGCCACGCGTTTCAATCCGGCTGGCGGTGGCGTTAAGCGTCGTTACGGGGCTCAGTCGATGACTGAGCGTCAGCGAGGCGCGCTTCTGAATATTATTGTTGAAGGTGATAAAGGTCGGCGGAATCGCCGCATCGGGCAACAGATCGGTCTTCAGGTAGTAAAGCGTCAGCGCCAACGTGTTGCGCGCGCCGATCAAGGCAAAGCTGCCGGAGCCGGAAGTCAACACATTGACGCCTTGTGAAAAGATGTTGACGTTGCCCGGCAGCGATGACGGCAGCCCTTGGCTCTCC
>CAZKNV010000084.1:0-7492 GCA_964554145.1 uncultured Burkholderiaceae bacterium | reverse complement strand
GCGACTATTTTTGTGCTGCGTGACATGTTGTGCGAGCGCCTCAGTCGCCCTTCACTCATTCGGCGTGAACGTGACTCGTGACTGCGCCGAAGGGGGGCGACGGCTGGAACCGCTGGTTGGGCATGAGCCCTACACCAGATCCGGTAACTGATCGCTGTGCACGGCGAGTGAAATGGAGCGCCGTTGCCCTGCCACACGGGCGATGAGCCCCTTGCGCTCTAGTGGATGAATGCCAAATACCGTCCTTGCCTCTCAGTAAATCGCGGCATCTCAATTCCGTTCCATTCATGCCCAACGTTCACGCTAACCCGCGCGCGACTCTTTTCCGCGCGTCCGAGTTGAGCGCTTTGTTAGGCGCGATAACCGTTTCGCCAGCCATGTGCCAAATGAGCCTTGGCTTTCACCCGACGGCCGGCCTGCCAATAGACCTTCGACGCTAATGTCCTCATCGAGATCCTCCCAATGAATGCCTACTCCTCGGCCGATCAGGCGCCAACGCTTCCGCTCAACCGCTGAACCGTGCGACAGCCGCGGATACCATGCGAGTGGAACAGAAATGCTTCGCCCGTCGCTAAGGTCTACACAAAGCGTGTCGTCCGACACCGTAACGTTTTCGGCGAAGGGAACTTCTATCTCAGTGGCCGAAGTACTCATTCCAAGCCTCCATAAGCCGGACCTCAATACTGTAGGCACACACTAGCTCCATGTCCAAGTCTCTCGCACCTAACGTTGCGCTAAGCGGCGGCTCGCTTGCGCGCCGTGCGACTTGAGTGCGTAGTTATACGTCTTTGCGTCTCGAATGCCGTGGAGGTAAAGATTGTGCGCGTTTTCAAGTTTTCGGTTCATTGACCTACTCCTCTTTCCGGGTAGCGGGGATCGAGTCCCAAGTCCGCCCAACTTGTCGTTACGCGGCGCGCTGCTCGAGGATCTCGATTGCCGGCAATGTTTTTCCTTCGAGAAACTCCAGAAACGCGCCACCACCGGTCGAGATATAACTGATGCGATCGGCAAGATCGTATTTGGCGATCGCTGCCAGCGTATCGCCTCCGCCGGCAATCGAAAAAGCGCCATTGGAAGTGGCTTCGGCAATCGCAAGCGCCATCTGCTTTGTACCATCGCCAAACGCGTCGAACTCGAACACGCCGATGGGACCGTTCCAGATGATCGTGCCGGCACTGCGAATCAACTGCGCCAGTGCAAGCGCGCTTTGCGGACCGATGTCGAGAATCATCTCGCCGGGTTGTACATCATCGGCGCGCCGGACAGTCGCGGGTGCGGTGGCCGAGAACTCTTTCGCGACGACGACATCGATCGGCAAAGGCAGTGTGGCGCCCTTTTCGGCCAGCGTCGCCAGCACTTTCTTGCATTCGGGCACCAGGTCAGGCTCCGCCAGCGACTTGCCGATGGCAAAACCCTCGGCCAGCAGGAAGGTGTTGGCGATGCCGCCGCCGACAATCAACCGATCGACCTTTTGCGCCAGGTTATTGAGCACGGTCAGCTTGGTCGATACCTTCGAGCCGGCAACGATCGCCGTCAGCGGCCGCTTTGGCTCGCTCAGCGCCTTCGACAACGCATCGATTTCAGCACTCAACAACGGCCCGGCGCAAACAACGGGTGCGTACCTGGCAATGCCGACCGTCGAAGCTTCCGCGCGGTGCGCGGTGCCGAACGCGTCGTTCACGTAGACATCGCACAACCGGGCCATCTTCTTCGCAAGCTCGTCGCTGTTTTTCTTTTCGCCGCGATTGAAACGCGTGTTCTCCAGCAGCACCGCCTGGCCGGGCGAAACGGCGACGCCATCGATCCAATCGCGCACCAACGGCACTTCGAACCCGAGCAAATCTCCCAGCCTGCGCGCGACCGGCGCCAGCGAATCCTTCGCCGCGAATTCTCCTTCAGTGGGCCGCCCCAGATGCGAAGCGACCATCACCGCAGCGCCGGCGCCCAGCGCAGCGCGGACCGCCGGCACCGAGGCGCGGATGCGAGTGTCTTCGGTAATGTTGCCGGCATCGTCCTGCGGAACATTCAGATCGGACCGAATGAACACGCGACGCCCGGCCAGCTGCCCGTCTGCAACGAGCCGATCGAGAGTATTGACGTGCATCAACGCGGAGGCTTTGATAAGTCGCGCTGCAACGAGCACGGCTTGAATGAGAGTTGGGCATTATACGAACGGTGAAACCGATATCGTTCTCGCGCGCCGAGACCGTGGCCGCCGCCATTGCGCTCGCGATGCTGCTGCTGCAAGAGCTGGCGAATGTTGCCGCCCTCGAATATCGGTATGCGGCGCTGAACGACGAACCGTGGCGCTGGCTGACCGGCCACTTCGTGCACGTGAACTGGCCGCATGCGCTGATCAACGCGGGCGCGCTGTGGGTGGTGGCCAGCCTGTTCGCGCAGGATCTCAATGTACGGCGTCAACTTGCAGCACTGCTGGTTGCCGCGCTTGCAATCAGCGCAGGTCTCGCATGGCTGTATCCATCGATTACGTGGTATCGCGGATTGTCAGGCGCGTTGCACGGTTTGTTCTTCGCCGGCGCCACGGTATGGTTGATTCAAGCGCGCCCGCGACGCTTTAGCCAGCTATGGCTGCCATCGGCGCTTTTCTTCGGCGGCTGGATCAAGGTCGCGCTCGAACAACCGGGCGGCGCGAATACGCCTTATGCCGAGTGGCTCGGTGCAGGAGTGGTGCCGCAAGCGCACCTGATCGGCGCGGCCTGCGGCACATTGCTCGGATTACTGTTCGCGATAAGCGACGCGAACCCGCGAGGCAAGCAACAACGCGGACAGCAGTAGCAACTGCCACAGCGGCAAAGCGCCACCGCCGCTCGACGGCGCGTTGGCCGCCGCTCCGCTGCTGACCGTGACCGTGGCCGGCGGACTCGTCGTCGTGCCGAACGTGTTCGTCATTTTTACTGCGTAGGCGACATTGTTGTCGGTCGCGGCAAGTGCGGGAGTGGTGTAGGTAGGGCCGGTCGCGCCAGCGATATCGACGCCGGCACGGGTCCATTGGTAGCTGACGACGCCGACGGCGTCTACGACAAATGAAGCGGTCGCTCCCGCAGCCACGCTTACGCCGACAGGCGCCGTCACTATCACAGGCGGCCCGGCGGCTTGTATCGCGCGAAATGCATCAAGCATGCCTGAGCCGCATCGCCCGGCATAAGTCCTGCCGGGTGCGCACGAACTGAACTCGGGGAATGGGCGTGCGCTGGTCATGATTGCGCTTTTTACCTGCGCGGGGGTGGCGGCCGGCGTTACCGACTTGACCAGCGCCGCGACGCCCGCGACCTGCGCCGCTGCGGGGCTGGTGCCGATTCGTCCGCTGTAAATGGGAGGCTGCAGCGGAGCGGCCGCACCGGTAGGGGTGGTCGACCAGATGCTATAGCCATCCCACGCCGGATCGTCAATTCCCCCTTGTCCTGATCCAAGTGACGCCGGCGAGCCGCCGCCCGCTGCGCTTATGGACGGGTTCGGCCCAGCGCCACCTTCCGGGCCGATATTTGAGTACGTCGCATTTTCGCCGTTGATCACGTGCGCAGTGACGGCGATGACACCGTCGCAGTTTGCCGGCGAACTGATTCCAGTAATGCTGCCTTCATTACCGACGGCAGCGACGACGACGACGTCCGCTGCAATGGCCGCAGTGATGGCGCTCTGCAGCGTTGCTGGGCACGCGACCCCTGCGCGGCCACCGGCTCCGATCAGAATCACGTTCGCCTTATTCGCATTAACCGGCGGTACCGGTGCCGTCATCACAGGCAACGCGGCCGCCCACAGGATCGCATCCGCAACATCGGTCATTGCACCACCGCACCTGCCCAGCGCGCGCACGGGCACTATTTTGACGTCCCACCCGATGCCTGCGATGCCGGCCGCGTTGTTGGCGGTCGCGGCCACTACACCGGCGCTATGCGTGCCGTGCCAAGTGCTCGGCGCATTCACATTGGCCTGGTTGGGCGTGTTGTCGTTACACAGCGGGTCGAGCCTTTGGGCCGCCACTAAGTTATCGCCCGGGTCTGCTGGATTGTTATCGCGGGTCGCGGGGACGTCGTTGGCCACAAAATTAGCGGCTGCAAACCCCAGCGCATTCGGGGAAACGAAGTCATAGCCGGGGAGAAAGCGGCCACCCGGCACGTATGTAAGCGGAGTAGCAAGGCCCGCATTGTTCAAGTCCGGGTGGTTGACGATCCCGGTGTCAATAATGGCGACCACCATCGAGGCCGCTCCGGTGCTGCGGTCCCAGGCGGCGGGCAGATTCGCACCGCCCGTCGCAGGGGCCACCTTGCTCACGGTAGGCTGCCCCACCGCAACAGTCACAGCACCGCTGTAATCAGTCGTTGGCGCTAACAGATTCCACTGCTTCGTTGCGAAGTCGGGCTCGGTCGCCGGCACCAGGAACGGCTTCATCATCACGTCCGGCTCTGCGTACTCGACCGCGGGATCGCCCGCTAGCCGCGCAGCAACCGCTCTCGCTTCGGACAGTGGCAGGGGGGTCTCGAGCGTGACCAGGGAAGCGTCCTCGCTCATCGGGCGAATGGCCTTGATGCCAACGCCGGCCATTGCCGGTAGCGATCGCATGTGCGCGGCTCGCTGCGCTTGTGCCAGATCCGACGTCGGAGCGCGCAGCTTGACGACCAGCGTCCCGACGATTTCCTCGGGCGCCGGTTGCACCGTAGCAGGCACACCCATCAAAGCCGCCTGCTTTGCAGTCAGCTTCATGCTGGATTGCGCAACCGCCGAGGGCAACGCAATGCTTGCGATCGCAGCCATTGCGCTCAAACCGACTGCACTCAAACCAATCTTGTTGGACAACACAGCAGTTCCTCTCGCAAAGTTCGCGCTCTCGCAAGAGCGGTTGGACTCGCAATCTTGAAATGGGCCGCGAGCGCGCAATCGCTCGATTAGCACCGGAATCCAGTGCACGCGACAGCGTAAAAAGCTTACGTGATTACGCTGCTGCGGAGACTCACGCGATGGTCAGCCGAAAGGTGTACCGCGCCGGCATTCGTTGGCTAAACCAAACGTCGGCGCGGCAGTCGGCGCCGCATCGCACCTGATCGGCGCGATGCGGCTTACGCGGAAATTAGTCTGCGCGTTGACCGATGCGAACGCGCGCCGCCAGCAATAGCGCTGACAGCAGCAGCAGTTGCCAGAACGGCAGCGCGCCGCCGCCTCCACCTCCGCCAGTTGGCGGCGGTGCGCCGCCCGGTGGTGGAGGCGGTGGGGCAGATGTCAAAGTAATGTTCACTGTCCCCGGGCTGGAACTGCTGAACAGATCGCTCGCGACGTACGTTAATGTGTAAGCCCCGGCCGCCACGCCGGTGGTGTCCCAGGTGAACTGACCGTTCGTGCTCAGAGTTGCGCCCGTAGGAATCGCTGTAGCTAAGAAACTTGGCGTCGTGCCATCGGGATCGGTCCCCGTTACGGTAAAACTCACCGTCTGTCCCACCGTCGCTGAGACCGCCGGTGGGATCTGCGTCAACACTGGCGGGCTATTGACTCGAACAGTTATGCGATCGGCACCTGTTTTCGACGCGCTATCGCCGGCTTGAAATTCGAAGAGAAGCACTGAGGCACTCGATGGAGATGTGAATGACGCAGTTGCCGTTGCGGCATTGGTTAATGTCACCGTCGGGCCCGCCAGTTGGCTCCAATTTCTGGCCGTGATGGTTGCTGGCGGAAACGCAGTCGCCGTTCCTGCCAAGCTGACAGCCGTGTTAGGAAGCACCACCAAAAATGTCTCGGTGCTCACTGCCGGTGTTCGATTGACTGCCGCATCCAGCGCCCTGCGGGCATTCAGTAACCCCTTGCCACAGTTGAAAATGGCACCGACACACGCACCACCAGCGGGATGAGCAGTAACACTGTCGCGCATCGTGACCCACGCTTTAATGAACGCGGGAGTCACGGCGGGATCGGCTATGTGGGACTTGATTAATGCAGCGACGCCGGCGACCTGCGGAGTCGCTGCACTGGTGCCGGTGAAAAACCCAAATGCAGGTCCCGTACGGGCCTGACTATCTGAGCTGAGTGGATCGGTATCACCGAATAGGATCGTGGAAGCAATGTAGTAACCCCTCCAGCTCGAGTCGTCAGTCGGCCCGCCGGTTCCAAGAAGCGTCGGAGTGCCGCCGCCCGGTGCGCTGATAGCCGTTCCGGCGCCGACGTTTGAATAGTCGGCATTGTCACCATTGATCGTATGAGCGGTGACGCCGATGACGCCGTTGCAATTCGCCGGAGCGCTCACCCCCACCGCACCCTCGTTTCCGGTTGCCGCCACCACTGTCGCGCCAAGCGCAATGGCTTCATTGACGGCCGCCTGCATGGTCGGGCCGCAAGAACTCCCGCCACCCAGACTTAGATTGACCACCGTTGCAGGAGTCGTAGTCGTAACAATGCCGGGAACGGTTCCTCCCGCTGCCCAGCGAATCGCCTCCGCGATGTCCGACAGCGATCCGCCGCACTTACCCAGCGCGCGCACCGGAAGTATGCGAATGTCCCAGCCGATGCCAGCAATGCCATACGCATTGTTCGCAGTTGCAGCGGCCACGCCGGCCATATGGCTGCCATGCCAGCTACTGTGCTGCGGCCCGGCCTGCCCATCATCGCAAAGCGTCGGATGAGTCGTTTCTTCTTCAGCCGTCACCCAATCGCCGGGGTCGGAGGCATCGGGGTCGCGCCCGTCACCGTCATTCGCAACAAAGTTAAGTGGCAGGCCACTTGCCGTGCCAACGTTACTGGAAATGAAGTCATAACCCGGGAGAAAACGACCTCCGGGAATGTACTGCACCCCGCTAGGGCCATTGCCTAGGTCCGGGTGATTGACGATTCCGGTATCGATAATCGCTACGATGACAGCAGCCAAGCCGACAGTTAAATCCCAGGCAGGCGGCAAATTCGCGCCGCCGACAACCGTCGCTGATTTGAAAATTCCTGAGCCGGAGGCGCCAACCTCGCCCGTGTAAGGAGAATTCGGGGCAAACAAATTCCACTGCCATTCGGTATAACGCGGCTCGGTGGGCACGAGCAAGCGCTTCATCATGATGTCTGGCTCGGCATACTCAACCGCTGGGTCTTGCGCCAGGCGCGCAGCCACCGCTTTCGCTTCGGACAATGGCAGCGGCGTGTCCAGCGCCAGCAGTGAGGCATCGCCCGCCATTGCGCGCACGGACTTCATGCCCACGCCGGCGGTCGCCGACAACCCTCGCACACGAGACGCGGACATCGGACTCGCCAGTTCACCCGCGGTTGGGTTGCGCAACTTGACAATCAGCCTTCCGACCGTCTGCTCTGCAGTGGCGCGAACAGGGACAGCCACGCCTTTCAGCGCCGCTTGCTTGGCGGTCATCCGCCCGCTCACGTTCGCGGTTGACGCAGGCAAGGCAACGGCAACGCTGGCCACCAGGGCGCATGTCAGACCAAGCAGTGGACGGTTCACGGAAATTCCTTTCAGGACAACGCGTACGACTTGTTATTGAATCTTCATCAT
>CAZKNV010000083.1:0-7535 GCA_964554145.1 uncultured Burkholderiaceae bacterium | reverse complement strand
TTTAACCACTCGGGCACCCCTCCGCGGCGAACCGCAAATTATGGTTGCGGAACAAGGGCTTGTCAAACTGATCTCCGAAGTTGACGCGACGCAGCGCCCGAGGCGCGCACGGCGACAGGAGATCAAGATGACGGGCCGCTGTTAGCTAGCGCACACTTACGTTGCGGAGCTCATTTCCGCCGCTGTAGCACCATCCTTGATAGGACTAGTGCGGCTACTCAACAGTCATTGAGGCGTCGTGGCTTGCCCTCATAATGGTGCAATGCAACAGCTTCCCTTTCCGCGTCCTGCGCCCGAGCCGCTGATAGCGCAGCTTGGTCCGCACCATCGCGCGCGTGTGCTGCGACACCTGCGCGAATTGCCACCGCACGATCTTTGGCTTCGCTTCGGTTATGCAGTGACGGATGAGGCGCTTTGTCGCTACGTTCGGCGTTTGCACTTCACCCGCGATGCTGTCTTCGGCATTTTTGATGAAGCCGCGCAGCTACTGTCGCTCGGACATCTGGGATTCGATAACGACGCGGAGTCGAAAACAGCGGAGTTCGGAATTTCAGTTCTTCCGCACATGCGCCGGCAGGGATTCGGGCTTCGTTTGCTGAGACGAGCGGCAATACACGCGCGCAATCGCGGCGCAACGCAGCTGACCATGACCTATATGCCGGAAAACGATGCGCTCAGGCAGTTAGCGCAGCGCACCGGCATGCATCTGCTACCGGACCCTTACGAGCCGCGTGCCACTCTGAGTCTCGAGCCGCCGACTGCAGTGTCGTTAATGGATGAAACGTTTTCTGAAATGCTGGCCGCGATCGATCTGGGCTTTCGCGTTGCGAATGCGGACAGCGCTGCGCACCGCCTTACATCTGCTTGAACAGGTGAGTGTAATTGCGGCTGACTTCAAGCTTTTCGGGATGGCCTTTTACCAGCACCAGCTGGCGCCCGCGAAAATCGCGCGTGATGCCGGCGATGGCTTCTGCATTGACGATAGTGGCTCGATGAATTTGCCAGAACTGCTCGGGGTCGAGTTCGTCGATCAGCTCCTTGATCGGTTTGCGGATCAACGCCTCGAACGATTCGGTCTGCACGCGCGTGTACTTCTCGTCCGAGCGGAAAAATAAAACTTCGGCGGTCGGTATCAGCCGCAATTGCTGCCCGACACTCGCTTGAATCCACTGCAAATGGCTGCGCTGGGCCGCGTCATTGCCGGCGGCGTCGAGTCTTGCACTCAGTTGACTCAGCAACGCTCCCAGGTCGCTCGGCTTTGAGCCGAGCCGCTTTTTCAAACGAGCAACGGTGATCGCCAGACGCTCGGCTTCGGCGGGCTTCAGAACGTAGTCGACCGCACCGTGCTCGAACGCGTCGACTGCATACTCGTTGTACGCAGTGATGAACACGATGTGGCATGCATCGCCGATCTGGCGCGCTGCCTCGATGCCGGTCATGCCCGGCATTTGAATGTCGAGAAACGCAAGATCGGGATGGTGCCGGTGAACCGCGGCGACCGCTTCTTCGCCATTCTTGGCTGCGGCCAGAACCTGCAACTCCGGCCAGACCTCTGCGAGCCGCGCGCGCAACTGCTCGCGCATTAACCTCTCATCGTCCGCAATGATCGCCGTCGGCATGCGGCAATTCTATGCGCGCGCTCTAGCGTTCGTGCTGTGCATCCGTCTCGAAGGTGTACGGCACCCCGATCGTGACAATCGTCCCGCTCGGGGAATTTGCCTCAATCGATAACCGCGCCGCGCCGCCGTACAAAGCGGCCAGCCGCTCGCGCACATTGGTGAGGCCGACACCGGTGCCGGTGCGCGCAGCCGGCTCTGCGGCCGCAAATCCGAGACCGGAATCCGCGACCGTAACGCGCAGGCGGCCGTTCGAAATGTCGGCGGAGATCGTCAGTGAACCGCCCTCCGGCTTTGGCTCAAGACCGTGCTTGATCGAATTTTCGACCAGCGATTGCAGCATCATCGGCGGAAACTGCGCCGAGCTAAGCCCTTGCGGAACGATGACCGAGTATTGCAACCGGTCTTCCATCCTGAATTTCAGGATCTCGAGATAGGAGCGGCATAGTTGAATTTCCTTGCCAAGCGTCGTCGAACCCTCTCGCATCTGTGGCAGCGCCGCCCGCAGATACTGAATCAGGCTCTTCTGCATCTTCGATGCGGTCGACGGTTCGGTCTCGATCAGGTAATCGACCGATGCCAGCGTATTGAACAGAAAGTGCGGCTCGACCTGCGCCTGCATCGTTTTCAATTGCGCTTCGGCGAGCTGGCGCTTCAGGCTTTCCTCGGCAGCGGTCTCGGTTGCCGCCTGCGCTCTGCTCTCTGCGCGTTTTTTTCCACCTAGAACCACCTTGACGATGATGCCGGCGATGATCAGCAGCATCACAAAGCTCATCAGCCAGTCGCCGGTTTTTTCGCGGTAACGACGCGTTTCGCGCGCAATCTGCCGCTCAATCTGGCTCTCGACGATGTCTTCGATCTGGTCGCGCGCCTTGTCCAGCGCCAGCGCCAGCTGCTGCGGATCCTGAATCACGCCGGGATCGATCTGGATCGTGCGACCGTCGCCTTCGACCGTGACGCCTTGATCGGCGGCATCCTTTGCCGCTTCGTCGGTTAAATCGGGCGTGGGGCGCTCGACTCGAACCCCCTTTTCGTCGATCACGACTGCCACGCGCTTGCCGTCGATGTCGCCTGCCGTGATGCGCAGGCCTTTGTCGTCGATCTTTACGCTGGCATCACCCGGTTTTTTGCCCGACTGGTTCTTGCCGGGCTGGCTCTTGCCAGGCGGCTTTTCAGCGGGAGCCTGAATTCGCACGCCGTCCGGTGCGACTTGCAGATTCACTTGCACGCGGTCTTTGTGATCGCCCATCTTTACCACGACTACAGGCTCGTTGTCGTACAGCACGTTGTCGGCAATCGCGCCCAGTATCAGCAACAGCAATGCAACCAAAAAGAATTTGCCCCAGCCAACCCTCGCCAGCCAATCACTTATGCGGGCGCCGATGCTCTTGACCGTCGGCGCCGAAGCGCGGCCGGCACCGACGGCAGCATCACGCGTCCATGAGAACGCGCTGCGCCAACGCGATGCGCGCCGGGATGCCTGCCCTGCGGACGGCGCCTCGGCGGCGGAGTTGCTGTTGTCGGCGCTGTTTCCAGCGCTGTCTTCTCTTGTCATAGGGATACTTTATAAACCGCGGCGCGCTAACTCCAACTTACTGCGACAGATTGCATTAATCCGTCAATGGGCTGCGCAAATTGCGGTTAGATGGCACACAAGAAAAAGGGCCCGGAATGTCCGGGCCCTTTTTGTTTACTTACGCCGCTCTAAAGTGTCGTCTTTGGCGCCTGTTCGCAGGCGGCTGCAACTCGAGGCGGCTGATGCAGCCTGACAACGACCGGTTCAAGCTTGACCAGCTGCAGACCCGCGGGGCTCGACGCCGTACGCTCCTCTTGCAGCGCACCGCCCGCAGTAGCAACCAGTCCAAGGCCGAAGACCGCAGCAAGCGCTGCACTCAGAAGTCGAATTTGGTGGGATGTGCGATACATGGTGCTCTCCTTCGCTGCGTCGATCGTGTTGATGCGCACTGTAGAGAGGCCGCAGATGCGATGCGATCGGAGTGCGACGAACTGCACAAACGAAGGCGCGAACTGCAATCGCGCGGGCCGATCGGAGCGAATCGGGCTCTGAGGCGACGAAATGAGGTGACGAAACGACGCGACGACATCGATCGCGCGAATCAGCGCCGCGCCCGCCCCCCTGCTTGGACTAGCCTACGCCGACGACACGAAGCACCAGCGAAATCGCCAGCAATGCCCAGCCGGCGCGACCCGCGTGATCGGCCCAGGGATTCTCGGCACGTAACTTCGCCGCTTGTGCCAGCAGCTGCTCGCGGCGTTTCTGAGTTTCCGCCTGGCTCGTGGTTTGCGCGCCGCTCGCCTTGATGATCGCGCGCACGAACGGGAACTGCACCGTTAGCGAAAGCGTCAACACTGCAGCGCCAAGGTCACCTAGCCCATGCGAAAAGCGTCCGGCATCGAAGTCCACCAACGCCAGTGCACCCATCACGGCGCTTAAAAGAAAGAAGCTGTTACGCCAGACTTGTTCGCCGGAGGTGCGATTGCCGGGTTCGCTCATTTCACAAGAGACGACTGATCATGTATGTCTATAGACCGTTCAGCGCGAACCACGTTCTGACGATTGCGGCAGAATTATTGCTTCCATAGCCGAGTGAGTGAGTGGAAAGGACATTGCCATGCAATTTACTCCGTGGGACAACCCGATGGGCACCGACGGCTTCGAGTTCATCGAATACGCCGCGCCTGATCCCATTGCGCTGGGCGGTCTGTTCGAGACGATGGGCTTCGTCGCGGTCGCGCGGCACCGGCACAAGAAAGTAACGCTGTATCGCCAGGGCGGCGTTAACTTCATCATCAACGCCGAGCCCGATTCGTTCGCGCAGCGCTTTGCGCGGCTGCATGGGCCTTCAATATGCGCGATCGCGTTTCGCGTACGTGACGCAGCACAGGCTTATCGGCGCGCGCTCGAGCTCGGCGCCTGGGGGTTCGACTCCAAATCTGGGCCGATGGAGCTGAACATCCCGGCGATCAAGGGCATCGGAGATTCGCTGATCTACTTCGTCGATCGCTGGCGCGGCAAGAACGATGCTCCGGCCGGTGGCATCGGCGACATCAACATCTACGACGTCGACTTCGAGCCGATTGCAGGCAGCGAGCCCAATCCCGCCGGCTCCGGGCTCATTTTTATCGATCATCTGACGCATAACGTGCACCGCGGTCGGATGAAGGAATGGGCCGAGTTCTACGAGCGGCTGTTCAGTTTCCGCGAAGTCCGCTACTTCGACATCGAAGGCAAGCTGACGGGACTCAAAAGCAAGGCGATGACCAGCCCGTGCGGCAAGATCCGCATCCCGATCAACGAAAGCTCGGACGACAAGAGCCAGATCGCCGAGTACCTGGATGAATATCACGGCGAAGGGATTCAGCACGTCGCATTAGCCACCGGCGACATCTACGCGACGGTGCGCGCGATGAAGAAAAATAGCGTCGCATTTCAGGACACGATTGACACCTATTACGACCTAGTCGACCAACGGCTGCCGAACCACGGCGAGCCGCTCGCCGAGCTGAAGCAGCTGCGCATCCTGATTGACGGCGCGACGCACCAGGGCGCGCCGAACGAGCTGCTGCTGCAGATTTTTACGCAGACCGTCATCGGGCCGATTTTCTTCGAGATCATTCAGCGCAAGGGCGACGAGGGGTTTGGCGAAGGCAACTTTCGCGCGTTGTTCGAATCGATCGAGCTGGATCAGATCCGCCGCGGCGTGCTCAAGCCCGACGACAGCAAGGCGACTGCGTAGATGCCAGTCGCTCCGGTCACCTACGGTGCCAGCACCCGTCCCCCGCGCGGCGATTACTCCCAGGCGCGCGACGACTACACGTGCGATCAGCGCTGGGAGCGCTATACATCCGAGGAGCATGCGATGTATGCGCGACTGTTTGCGCGCCAGGTCAAACAGGTGCGCGGCCAGGCCTGTGACGAATTTATCGAATCGTTGGGGCAGCTCGGCGCGGTCGACCAGATCCCGCGTTTCGACACGATCAGCCACTTGCTCATGCGCGCAACCGGTTGGGAAGTCGTTGCCGTACCCGGGCTGATTCCCGAGCGCGCTTTTTTTTCGTTGCTCGCCAACCGCCGCTTTCCGGTCACCGTGTGGCTGCGATCGCCCGAAGAGTTCGACTACATCGTCGAGCCCGATGTGTTTCACGACCTTTATGGCCATGTGCCGTTGCTGTTCAATCCGGCGTTCGCCGACTATATGCAGGCGTTCGGGCGCGGCGGACTGAAGGCCGAGGGGCTGCAGGCGCTCGAATATCTGGCGCGTCTTTACTGGTACACGGTGGAGTTCGGCTTGATCGCCACTGCGCGCGGCTTGCGCGTGTATGGCGCCGGCATCCTGTCTTCGGTGGGCGAAACGCACTATGCGTTGACGAGTGCGAAGCCGCAGCGCATTGCCTTCGATTTAAAGCGCGTCCTCCGTACGCCGTACAAAATCGACGACTATCAGTCCACCTACTTTGTCGTCGAGTCGTTCGATCAATTGTTCGCTGCGACGGCGCCCGATTTCACTCCGTTGTACGTAGAGATCGCGGGGCTGCCAATGCTTCCGATCGGCATCACGCTACAGGCTGAAAAATCCTACCCGCCCAACGCGGATAGCGCAGCCGCAGCGTGATACCTCACTGCGATTGCACCGGCACACCGCCCGGGATTATCGGCTGCGGCACTTGAGACTGCGGCGTTTGCGGCTGCGGCATCGGCTGCTGTGGAATCGGCTGTTGGGGCACTTGCTGCGCCGGAAACTGTTGCTGCGGAAACTGCTGCGGCGGAACTGCGGGCGGAGGAGGAGCGGGCCTTGGCTGCTGCATCGGCAAGGCGCGCGGAATATTCGGCGCGCCATCACTGCTGGGCGCGGTCAACGTGTTTCCGTCACGGAAGAAATTGGGCTCGGCCGGCCGGCCGCCAAGCTGAGCAATTGGCCGCGAAGGCAGGCGAACTTCCTGCCTGCCACCGCTCGTTTCGAGAACGGCGATTTCCGATGTTACCGATACCAGCTTCATGCCGGGCGCAACTTCCTGCCCGATCAAAAACACGCGCGCCGGCTTGCCATCGACGACAAGCACTGCGCTCGAATCCTTGCCGGCCGCAAACACGCCCAATGCCTGCACATTCGTAGCGACTGCCTGTACCACATCGACCTTGCCGAACATTCTCGCAGCGGCGACCGGATCCGGATCGCGCAACGGCGGAGGCGGCAGCGGAGGCGGCGCTGCGGTAGGCGCAGGGGTAAAAATGCGAATGCTCCAATAGGCGGCAATCGCAAGGACTCCCACCAAGAAAACCAAATGAACGGCAGCGAAAGCAAACTTTTTCAACATGTCCGGTCCAAGGGCGGCGCTAGCTCGCGATGCTCATCATGCATTAGATGGCGAAACATCCCCTTTCCGTGGGGTGGGGCAGGCAACTCGCGTTGATAATATCGCTTGCCTCTTGGTTATTGGCGTCGAAAAGCGAGGAACTTCAAGGCGTTCGGCGCTTATCTTCAAGTTTTCCACCGCATTGTCCAATGGTCTGATGACTCCGATGACAGCCGTTCGTTCCTCTTTTCCGTCCCGCACGCGCGGTTTCACTTTGATCGAGATCATGGTCGTGATCACGATCCTTGGCGTGCTGGCGGCGCTGATCGTGCCGCGCGTCGTGGGCCGCACCGACGATGCCAGGATCGCGGCAGCTAAACAGGACATCGCATCGATCATGCAGGCGCTGAAGCTGTACCGCCTCGACAATGGCCGTTATCCGACGACGGACCAGGGTTTGCAGGCGCTGATCACGAGGCCGACGACCGAACCGGCGCCGACCAACTGGAAGCAAGGCGGATATCTGGAGCGCTCCACCGTGCCGACCGATCCGTGGGGCGAGCCGTACAAATTCCTGAACCCCGGCGTGCGCGGCGAGATCGA
>CAZKNV010000082.1:0-7646 GCA_964554145.1 uncultured Burkholderiaceae bacterium | reverse complement strand
ATGGACACGTTCGTCGATTCATCGTGGTACTACATGCGTTATTGCTCGCCGGATAGCGCGAAAGCGATGGTCGATCAGCGCAACGATTACTGGATGCCGATGGACCAATATATCGGCGGCATCGAGCACGCGGTGCTGCATCTGCTGTATGCGCGCTTCTGGACCAAAGTGATGCGCGACATGGGGTTGGTCAAATTCGACGAGCCATTTAAGCGTCTGTTCACGCAAGGCATGCTGACCGCAGAGTGCTATTACCGCGAAGACGCAGCCGGCAGGAAGCGCTGGTATTACCCGAGCGAAATCGAGGTGGAATACGACGATCGAGGTCGACCGATCAAGGTCGCTGCGACGGAAGACGGCGAGCCCGTTTTCTACGGCGGCACCGAGAAGATGTCGAAAAGCAAGAACAATGTGGTCGAACCACGCGACATTATCGCGAGGTTCGGCGCGGACACGGCGCGCGCCTTTGTGATGTTCGCGGGGCCGCCTGATCAGAGTGCGCCGTGGTCAAGCTCGGGCGCTGACGGCACTTACCGTTTTTTTCGACGGCTCTGGGCTTTTTGCAAAGAGCAGCAGCAATCGATCCAGCAGTCCGGCGCCGTTGAACCTACATTGCTTGGCGCAAGCCTTAGTTCGAACGAAAGGCGGCTGCGGCGAGCGATTCACATGCATCTGAAACAGGCCGATATCGATTATGAACGGATGCACTACAACACGGTCGTCTCGGCGACGATGAAGATGCTGAATGCGCTGGAGGATGCGAGAGCCGGCAATGGCAGCCATCCGCCGGCCAGCCCGGTCGTCGTCAAGGAAGCGCTGAGCATCATGTTGCGAGTGTTGTATCCGATCGCACCTCACATTACGCACGCCCTGTGGAATGAGCTTGGATATGCGCACGAGCATGGCGAGCTTCTGGATGTGCAATGGCCGCAAACCGATGATGCGGCGCTCGCGCAGGACGAAATGGAACTGGTGGTGCAGGTCAACGGCAAGGTGCGCGGTTCGATTCGGGTACCGGCGCATGCCGAAGACTCCGCGATCACGGCCACTGCGCTGGCTGACGCCAATGTGCTGAAGTTTGTCGAAGGGCGGCCCGTCAAGTTCTCGAAAGTGGTGCGGCCGAAGCTCGTGACGATCGCCGTTTGAGATCCATGCGCCGGACGTTGATCGTTGCCGCTCTCGCACTTTCGTTGATAGGGTGCGGGTTTCAATTGCGCGGCTCGCAGACGCTGCCGATCGACAGGCTGTATCTGGCGCTGCCGGTCAACTCGCCGGTCGGCGCCGAAATCACGCGCGTGGTACGCGCCTCCACCAATGCCAGCGTCGTGTCCGATCGCAAGGAAGCGCAGGCGGTTCTCGAGTTGCTCGGCGAGCAGCGCGAACGCGAGGTGCTGTCGATCAATGCACAAGGTCGCGCCCGCGAATATCAGTTGCGGCTGCGCACGACATTTCGCGTTGTCGATCAGGAGGGGCTTGAGCTGATTGCGCCGACGACGCTGCTCGCACGGCGCGATATCGCGTTTAACGAATCGGAGTTGCTGGCAAAGGAGTCCGAAGAAGCACTCCTGTTTCGCGACATGCAGAGCGATCTCGTGCGGCAGATCGTCAACCGCTTGACGGGAATGAAAACGAGTGCAGGTTAAAAATGAAGCGCTCGGCGGCGTTCTGGCGCGTGCGCAGCGCGCGCACTCACTGCCTCCGGTATTCGTGGTGGCCGGCGACGAGCCACTGCTCTCACTTGAAGCGCAGGATGCGATCCGGTCCACTGCGCGCGGCCTGGGTTACACCGAGCGCGATGTGCTGAATGCCGACGCCCGCTTCGACTGGTCAAAGCTGCTCGAAGCGGCGCAAGGAATGTCGCTGTTCGCCGACAAGAAAATCGTCGAAGTTCGCTTGCCGAGCGGCAAACCCGGCGTGGCCGGCGCCAGGGCGCTCGAGACGCATGCGTTGACCGCGCACGACGGCGTGATGACGATCGTGGCGCTGCCGCGCCTTGACCGGCGCGACAGACAGGCGCGCTGGGTCGAGGCACTCGAACGTGCCGGCGTGCTGGTCGACATCGACGCGATCGAGCGCGCGCAACTGCCGCAATGGATCGCGCGCCGTCTCGCCAGGCAACAGCAAAATGCAGATAAAGATGCCCTCGAGTTCATTGCCGATAAAGTCGAAGGCAATCTGCTTGCCGCTCATCAGGAAGTCGTGAAACTCGGCCTGCTTTATCCGGCCGGCGATTTGACGCTGGAGCAGGTGGCTGACAGCGTGCTTGACGTGGCGCGCTACGACGTATTCCAACTGCCGCTTGCCATGCTGGGCGGCGATGCGGTGCGACTCCGCAGGACGATGGCGGGCCTCGAAGCGGAAGGCGAAGCCATCCCGCTCATACTCTGGGTCATTACAGAAGAAATACGCACGCTGCTAAGGATCCGGGCGCACGTCGATGCCGGCCGGCCATTTTCGGCAGCGGCGCGCGAAAATCGTCTATGGGGGCCACGCGAAAAACTGGTCGAACGCGCACTCGCTCGCGTGTCGTCCAGTGCGCTCGAATCTGCACTGCTGCGTGCGGCCGATATCGATCGGCTCGCGAAGGGCCTACGTGCGCCGCAGGCGGACAGCAACGCGTGGCTAGAATTGACGGAACTTGCGTTGAGCATTTGCCGCCAAAAGTGAACACCTGATGAATGCCGCAGTCGTTCGTTCGGTCGAGCCTGGCGAGAGCGCCTGCGACATCGGCGATATCGACGGCTATATCCGACACGTCGGCCGCGCTGCGCACGATGTATCGCCCTCGATGGCGGCGGCCGGCGGCCGCGTCAGGGATCAAGCGCTGCAGCGGGTTGCACAGTTGATTCGCAAGCATGCCGATCGATTGAAAACAGCCAACGCGCTGGATCTCGATCGTGCACGCGCGAGCGGCATGCAACTTGCGTTGCTTGACCGCTTGACGCTTGACGACAATGCGATCGAGCAGATGGCGGTCGGTGTCGAACAGGTGATGCATCTGCCCGACCCCATCGGCGAGATCATCGAGTTGAAACCGCGCCCGAGCGGAATACGCGTCGGCCGCATGAGAGTTCCGCTCGGCGTCGTTGCGATCGTGTACGAGAGCCGGCCGAACGTGACGGTCGACGCAGCGGCGTTGTGCATCAAGAGCGGCAACGCAGCAATTTTGCGCGGCGGCTCCGAAGCGATCGAAAGCAACCGACTGCTGGCAAAGCTGGTGCGCGAAGGGCTGGCTGAGTCCGGCCTGCCCGCCGATGCGGTGCAGCTCGTGAACACCACAGACCGCGCTGCGGTCGGCGCACTTGCACGACTGACCGAGTACGTTGACTTACTGGTGCCGCGCGGCGGCCGCGGATTGATCGAGCACTTGATGCGAGAAGCGCGCGTGCCGATGCTGAAGCATCTTGACGGCATCTGCCACGTCTACATCGACGGCGCTGCCGATATCGACAAGGCAGTCGCGATTGCGGATAACGCCAAGACGCAGCGCTACGGCACCTGCAATACGATGGAAACATTGCTGGTCGCGCAAAACATCGCGCCGCGCGTACTGCCGGTGCTTGGCCGCATCTATCGAGACAAGGGAGTCGAATTGCGCTGTTGCCCCGAGTCGCGCGCGATTCTGCAATCGGCAGGTGTAGTCGATGTCAAGGAGGCGACCGAGGCCGACTGGCGCACCGAATACCTGGCGCCGATCCTTTCCATTTCCACGCTGCCCGGCATCGACGAGGCCATCTCGCACATCAACACCTTTGGCAGCAAGCACACCGATGCGATCGTCACCGATGATTACGCAACTGCAATGCGGTTCGTGCGCGAGGTTGATTCGGCATCGGTGATCGTCAACGCATCGACACGCTTTGCCGACGGTTTCGAGTACGGCCTCGGCGCCGAGATCGGCATTTCGAACGACAAATTGCACGCACGCGGACCGGTCGGCCTCGAAGGACTAACCTCGCTGAAATACGTCGTCTTCGGCAACGGCGAAGTGCGCAACGGTTGACGCTCAGCGCATGGGCACGGGTTACTTGTGGATCAAGGCGGCGCATATCATTTTCGTCATCAGCTGGTTTGCCGGGCTGTTCTATCTGCCGCGCCTCTACGTCAACCTGGCGACCGTCCAGGACGCTGGTACGCGCGAGCGATTGCTGACAATGGCGCGCAAACTGCTGCGTTTCATGACCGGGCTGGCGGTGCTTGCACTGGTGTTCGGCATGTGGCTGTTGAGCTACGGTGTCGGCATGGGTGCAGGCTGGATGAACGCGAAGCTGGCTCTGGTGCTGCTGGTAATCGGCTACCACGGCTGGTGCGCGGTGCTGCTCGGTCGATTTGCGCGCGCGGCTAACACGCGTTCGCACGTCTGGTTCCGCTGGTTCAACGAAGTTCCCGTGTTGCTGCTGACCGCGATTGTCATCCTGGTCGTGGTTAAACCGTTCTAGAGAATCACCATGAACAAAACCGTCGATTACTTCATGACGCCCGTGTCCCCGTTCGTTTACCTGGGACATGCACGCTTTCGCGAAATCTGCGCAAAGCATCAGGCGAAGATCAATCTGCGTGTGATGGATCTGGGCAAGGTCTTTCCGGCATCCGGCGGACTTGCGTTAAAGGATCGCCCGCAGCAGCGCCGCGCCTATCGCATGATGGAGCTCAAGCGCTGGCGCGATTTTCTCGGCGTGCCGTTAACGCTGGAACCGAAACATTTTCCGGTCCCCGCCGAGCCGGCCGCAACATTGATCCTCGCGGTGCTCGAGCGCCATGGCACATCGACCGCGCTCGACGTTGCCGGAGATTGCGGCCGTGCAATCTGGACCGAGGAGCGCAACATCAGCGAACCCGAGACGCTGGCCGCGATTGCCAGCGCGCGCGAGCTCGATGCAGGCGCCCTGCTAGCGCATGCGCGCTCCGCAGAAGTCGCCGCACGCTATGTCCAGCATTCGCAGGAAGCGATCGCGCGCAACGTGTTCGGCGCGCCGACGTTCATCTACCAGGACGAGCTTTTCTGGGGACAGGATAGGCTGGACTTCCTTGACCGCGCTCTGGCACGGTGACCGCTTCATTCTTCGCGGTCTGCCCGCGTGGGCTCGAACCCGCGCTGTCCGATGAATTGCAAGCGCTTGGCGCCTCGTCGCTTCGAGTTGAGGCCGGCGGGGTTGCGTTCGCCGGCACACTCGCCGTTGCCTACTCAGCGAACCTGCATTCGCGCATCGCCAGCCGCATCTTGTGGCAAGTTGGGCGGCGCGGCTACATCACCGAACAGCATCTGTACGACGCCACACAGGAAGTGCGCTGGCAGGATTTACTGACGCCGCAGCAAACGCTGCGCGTTGACGTCACCGCATCGCGCTCGCCGCTGCAAAGCCTCGAGTTTGCGATGTTGCGCATCAAGGACGGCATCGTCGATCGCATGCGCAACCTGACCGGCGCGCGGCCGTCGATCGATCGCTCGAATCCCGACGTGCGCGTGTTCGCCTATCTGGACGCATCGACCGTCACCTTGTACATGGATTTATCGGGCGAAGCGCTGTTCAAGCGCGGCTGGCGCGCGGACAAGGGCGAAGCGCCGTTGAAGGAGAACCTCGCGGCGGGCCTGCTCGCACTGTCCGGGTGGACTCCGGCAACGCCGCTCGCCGATCTGTTCTGCGGCAGCGGCACTATCGCGATCGAAGCGGCATCGATCGCAGCCAGGCGCGCTCCGGGACTGAATCGCCGCTTTGCATTCGAGCGCCTGAAAGGATTCGATTCGCATGCATGGCGCCGGCTAAAGGATGCCGCGCGAGCGGCAGTCGACGACTCCATCAGCGCAACGCTGGTCGGCTCCGATATTTCATCGCGCGTGGTAGAGCAGGCGTTGGCCAATGCGCAGTTGGCCGGCTTGCAAACGTGGCTCGACGACGGCCGGCTAAGGTTCGACACGGTCGATGCAAGAGCAGCAGTGCCGCCGGCGCCGCGCGGCATCATCGTTTCGAACCCGCCGTACGGTGAGCAAAGCGCGCCGCGCTCGGCTTCGGTCGCCGGCATGATGCGCAACGTCGGCGATCGATTAAAGCAGCAGTTTGCCGGCTGGGAGGCGTGGTTCCTGACGTCGGATCGCCAGTTACCGAAGGAGATGCGGCTGCAGGAAACCCGCAAGACGGTGCTGTTCAACGGTCCGATCGAATGCCGGTTCTTTCGATTTGAATTGGTCGCAGGCGGCTATCGGCCGCGCGCGGCATGAGCCCGACGTAGACCTAGGCAGCCAGCGCGCGCTCCACGTCCTTCGCAATACCCTCGGGCTTGGTGGTCGGCGCGTAGCGAGCGGTCACCGTGCCGTCCTTGCCGACCAGGAACTTCGTGAAGTTCCACTTGATCGCTTCCGAACCGAGCAATCCCTTTTTTTCCGAAGTCAGATATTTGTACAAAGGGTGCGCGTTCGCACCGTTCACGTCGATCTTCGAAAACATCGGAAAAGTGACGCCGTAGTTGGTTTCACAGAACTCGGCAATTTCGGTATCGGGCCCCGGCTCCTGCTGCCCGAACTGGTTGCTCGGAAAGCCGAGCACCGCAAGGCCCTTATCCGAGTACTTCTTATAGAGTGCTTCGAGCCCTTCGTACTGCGGGGTAAAGCCGCATTGACTGGCGGTGTTGACGACCAGCAATACCTTGCCCTTGAAGTCGGCCAGTGTGCGGGTCTTGCCATCGATCGTTTGCGCGGAGAAATCGTAGACGGTAGTCATCTGGCCTCCTTCATCTAGCCTCTTCTCTGCCGCTCAGTGTAACGAGGGAACACCGCTTGCTTCCGGTGCTCGCGAGCGCCCCTGATGAATCCAACCCGACCCACTCAGATTGCCGGATCGACGAAGCTGCCGCCCGAGATGTCGCCGGGCGACGAGGCGCCTGCCGGCACGCCGGGCACCGGCGAGAACGTGTGCCGGATGTGCGGCGGCACGGGCAGCGTCGACGGCCATACGTGTCCTGACTGCGAAGGCACCGGCAAGGTGATCGAGGGCATCGGCGGCGCGTGATCCAGACAACCACGGAGGAAAGAATGCGAAGCATTTCCGAAGTAATGACCACAGATGTTGAAGTCGTTCGTCCCGAAGAGACGCTGCGTGACGCGGCCAGAGCCATGGCGGATCTGGACGTCGGATCACTGCCGGTGTGCGATGGCCGGAAGCTGGTCGGCATGATTACCGATCGCGACATCACGGTGCGCGCGGTAGCCGAGGGCAAGAGCGTTGACAGTCCGATAAATGAAGTGATGACCGACGATGTCGTGTGGTGCAGCGAAACCGACTCGACTGACGATGTGTTGAGGCAGATGGGCGACGCGCAAATTCGCCGCATTCCCGTCATCGACGAGGATCGCAACCTGGTCGGCATCGTCGCCCTCGGCGATCTTGCGCTCGAGGAGGAAGAGGAAGTCGACGAGGCGCTGCGCGATATTTCGATGCCGAGTTGAGATTTACAGCTAGCGCGTCGTGCAGCAGCGTCTGACGCAACTGCGTCGCCTACGTCGTCGGTCCCTTCGGGACTGCTCTGCGGTACTCGCCGAGGCGCCGGGCCCGTAAACTCGCTGGCGCTCAGACAACGGGCCCAAAAGCCCGCGCCCCGGCTCCGCTCCTCGACGACGACTCAAAGGCGGCGCATCTGCGCCAGCCGCTGCT
>CAZKNV010000081.1:0-7668 GCA_964554145.1 uncultured Burkholderiaceae bacterium | reverse complement strand
AAAAACCTCGGGCAAGCGCCTTGCGCAGCGCCTGTTCCTCGGTCCCGGAGGTGCCGGCGCGCCTGGCGAGTTCGTCCAGCACGTTCTCAGGTCGCAGACCGTAGTGCGACAGCATGACCATGCAATGAAACCATAGATCGGCCGTTTCGGACACGATACGTTCGCGCGCTCCATCCTTCGCGGCCAGCACCGCTTCGGTTGCTTCTTCGCCGATCTTTTTCAGGATGGCGTCATCGCCCAGCGCGAAAAGGCGCGCGACGTATGACTCGGCCGCGTCGCCACCCTTGCGGGAATCGATAACGTCGGCCAGTTGCGTGAGGATCGTGTCACTCATTTGCCCTCATTTGCCACATAAATTAATTCAGGATCTTTCAGCACGGGATCGACCGCTTGCCATCGTTCGCCGTCGAGCCGGCGGAAAAAACAGCTTTCGCGGCCGGTGTGGCAGGCGATGCCGCCGGTTTGCTCAACAGCGTACAACACCACATCGCCGTCGCAATCGAGGCGAATCTCCTGCACGTGCTGGCGGTGACCCGATTCTTCGCCCTTGCGCCAAAGCCGCTTGCGCGAACGCGACCAATACACCGCCTGGCCCGAGGTAGCCGTCTGCGCCAGTGCATCGCGATTGGCCCACGCGACCATCAGCACCCGAGCGCTGCCGGCATCCTGTGCGATCACCGTCACCAGGCCGTCGGACCCGAACTTGACTTCATCGAGCCAGTTCATGTTACGAAATCCTCATCGGAATGCCGCATTGAGCCATGTACTGCTTGGCTTCATGCACCGTGAACTCACCGTAGTGAAAGATCGACGCGGCGAGTACCGCATCAGCCCGCCCGAGAGTCACTCCGTCGGCCAGGTGCTGCAACGTGCCGGCACCGCCGGATGCGATCACCGGTACCGACACCGCATCAGACACCGCACGCGTCAATTCCAGATCGAAGCCCAACTTCGTTCCGTCGCGATCCATGCTGGTCAGCAAAATCTCTCCGGCGCCCAGCTCGACGACCCTGCGAGCCCATTCGATCGCATCCAGCCCTGTTGCCGTGCGTCCGCCGTGCGTGTAGACCTCCCAGCCGCCGAGTGGATCGCTTCGCGCATCCTGCTTGGAATCGACGCGACGGCGCGCGTCGATGGCGACGACGATGCATTGCGCACCAAAACGGGCACTCGCGTCGGCGACAAGCTGCGGGTTCTGCACCGCTGCGGTATTGATCGACACCTTGTCGGCACCTGCGTTCAGTAGCCGGCGCACATCTTCGACCTTGCGCACACCGCCGCCGACGGTCAATGGAATGAACACCTGATTCGCGACCGCCTCGATGACATCGGCAATGATGTCGCGCTGACCCGAGCTGGCCGTGATGTCGAGAAATGTCACCTCATCGGCGCCGGCGGCGTCGTAGCGGCGCGCCACTTCGACCGGATCGCCGGCGTCGCGCAGCCTGACAAAGTTGACGCCCTTGACCACACGTCCCGCGTTTACGTCCAGACAGGGAATGATGCGCTTGGCCAGCATATCGTTATCGTTGGGGAATGTAACGCATTGCCGTTACGCGAGTAGCGTCTCGCAGCAGTACGCTTTTTTGCCTGCCTACCCTTTCACCATGCAGCCGTCACCGCACGCGATCGAGCTTCCGCGCTGGTTTGTCGAGACCTTTCTCGACTTCCGCGAAGACGTGCGCGACGCCAGCGCGCAAGGCAAGCGCCTGCTGATCTACTTCGGTCAGGACGGCTGCCCGTATTGCAAGCTGCTGATGCAGACGACGTTCACCGAAACGCGCGTTGTCGATCTGGCGCGCCGCGGCTTTGTGCCGACTGCGCTCAATCTCTGGGGAGATCGCGAAGTTACCTGGGTCGACGGGCGCAAGATGAGCGAGAAGCAACTGGGCGTGCACCTTAAGGTGCAGTTCACGCCGACCTTGCTGCTTTTCAACGAAAAGGGCGAAGTCGTCGTTCGACTGAACGGGTATCAGTCGCCGCCGAGAATGGCGGCAGCATTGCAGTACGCGGCCGACCGGCTTGAAACGAAGCAACCGTTTGCCGACTACATGCAGCGTGTGGTTGCCGAGCCGGCGAGTCCGACGCTTCACGACCAGCCGTTTTTCAGCAAGCCGCCCTATCTGTTGCAGCGGAAAGCGGGCGCTCGACCGCTGCTGGTGCTGTTCGAGCGCACAAACTGCTCGAGCTGCGACGAGCTGCACCGCGACGGGCTTCGGCGCAAGGAAGTCGCTGAACTGCTGCCGAAATTCGACATCGCGCGTTTCACGCCGAAGGACGATAGCTCGATCGTGTCGCCGGCCGGCCGGAAAACGACGGTCGATACCTGGGCGCGTGAACTGAAGATCGTTTATGTGCCGACCCTGATCTTCTTCGATGCGAGCGGAGAGATATTCCGCGTCGAGTCGTACACGCGGCCGTTCCATCTGGCTTCTGCGCTGGAGTACGTCGCCAGCGGCGCATATCGCAGAGAGCCGAGTTTTCAAAGGTTCGTCCAGGCGCGCGCCGATCATCTGCGCGCCAAAGGGCAAACCGTCGATCTGTGGAAATAGCTCAGCTAGGCGGTTAAAGCGTCGGCGCGCTCTTGTGCAGCTTTAAAGTCGATCGCGCCCTCGTACAACGAACGCCCGAGCACGACGCCTTCGACACCCTCTTCCTCCATCGCGCATAGTTGTTCGATATCCGCGAGGCTTGCGACGCCGCCGCTGGCGATTACCGGAATCTTCACGTGCCGCGCCAGTTCTGCGGTCGCTTCGATGTTGACGCCGGTCATCATGCCGTCGCGTCCGATGTCGGTGTAGATGATCGCCTCCAGTCCATAGTCCTCGAACTTCAAGGCGAGATCGGCTACGTCGTGTCCGGTGAGCTTGCTCCACCCGTCGGTCGCCACCTTGCCGCCCTTGGCATCGAGCGCGACGATCACGTGACCGCCAAACGCGCTGCACGCATCGTGCAGGAAGCCGGGGTTTTTCACTGCGGCCGTGCCGATCACGACGAAGCCGACGCCGTCATCGATGTAGCGCTCGATGATGTCGAGATCGCGCAGGCCGCCGCCCAGTTGCACCGGCAAATCCTCACCGACCGCCTTGATGATTTTCTTGATCACCGGCTCGTTAATCGGCCGTCCCGAACGCGCCCCGTTTAGATCGACGATATGCAGCCGCCGGGCGCCCTGGTCGCGCCAGTAGCGCGCCATCGCGACCGGATCCTCGGAAAACACGGTCACATCGGCGTCCATATTGCCCTGGCGCAAACGCACGCAGTGTCCGTCTTTCAGATCAATGGCAGGGATCAGCAACATGGGAATTGCGCGACAGCCTAATGCAAAACTACTGCGCGTCCCGATCTTGCGTCTGCGGTGCTCAACGTACCTCCGTACGCCTGCGCTCCTCGACGCAACCTCGGGCCGCTCGCTACGTTTTTCATCAGGCTGTTGGAGAATTGGCGGAACTCAAGGGTTCCAGCGCGTGAAGTTTTCGTAGATGCGTAGGCCGGCCGCGGCGCTTTTTTCCGGATGAAACTGGGTGGCGAAAATATTATCTCTCGCGACGGCGCAGGTAAAGACGCTGCCGTATGTAGTTTTCCCTGCTACCAGATCATTTGCCAGCGGTGCGACGTAGTAACTGTGCACGAAATAAAACCAGCTTTGGTCGTCGATTCCGTTCCACAGCGCATGCTGCTTGCTCTGCTGAACGCGATTCCATCCCATATGCGGTACTTTGAGCCGCAAGCCGTCTGAGCCGTGCATGTCATGCTGAAAGCGTACGACATCGCCGGCAAACAAACCGAGACCTGGCGTGTCGCCTTCTTCGCTGCGCTCGAACAGCATTTGTTCGCCGACGCAAACAGCGAGCAGCGGCTTGGTCGCCGCCGCCTCGCGCACGGCTTCTTCGAGCCCGGATTCACGCAAATAGCGCATGCAATCGGGCATTGCGCCCTGCCCCGGAAACACAACCCGCGCGGCGGCACGCACGACGGCAGCGTCCGACGTGACCTCGACCCGCTCCTGCGGGGCGACATGCTCGATCGCCTTGGCAACTGAACGCAAATTACCCATGCCGTAGTCGACTACCGCAATCATGGTGATCGGTGATCGGTGATCGGTGATCGGGGAAAGCAAAACATCGGCAGCGACGACCTGGACGGAACGAACTGATCACTGATCACTGATCACCGATCACAGCGTTCCCTTCGTCGAAGGCACTGCGCCCGCCGCGCGCGGGTCTCGTTCCACCGCCATTCTCAGAGCCCGGGCGAACGCTTTGAACACCGTCTCGCATTGATGATGCGAATTGTCGCCGCGCAGATTGTCGATGTGCAGCGTTGCCAGCGCGTGATTGGAAAAGCCCTGAAAAAATTCGTGCGTCAGATCGACGTCGAACCCGCCGATCATCGCGCGCGTAAACGGCACGTGCCACTCGAGCCCGGGGCGACCCGACAAGTCGATAACGACTCGCGACAGCGCTTCATCGAGCGGAACATAGGCGTGCCCGTAGCGCCGGATGCCCGCCTTGTCGCCCAGTGCTTTTGCCAACGCCTGACCGAACGCGATGCCGACATCTTCAACGGTGTGATGGCCATCGATATGCAGATCGCCGTGCGCTTCGATCGTCAGGTCGATCGCGCCGTGGCGCGCGATCTGTTCCAGCATGTGATCGAAAAAGCCGATGCCGGTCGCGAGCCGGCTCGCACCGCCGCCATCGAGATCGACGGAGACGCGGATCTGCGTTTCCTTAGTATTGCGCTCTACCTCGGCGCGGCGTTGTGTAGGAGTGAAAGTGTTCATTGTCGAGTGTCGAGAGACGCTCGTAGCGCCTTAATAAACGTCTCGTTCTCTGCCGTGGTCCCGACTGTAACGCGCAAACAGCCGGTGAGCAGCGGATGCGTCGGCGCCACGTTCTTGATCAGTACGCCGCGCTGCTTCAAGGCAGCAAACACGGCGTCGGCCTGCGACACTCGAAACAGGATGAAGTTGGCTGCCGACTCGAACGCCCGCACGCCAGGCGTCGCCTGCAATTGACCGAGCAATTTTGTTCGCTCCTGGCGCAGAGCCGCCGCTTGCGCATCCAGGATCGACATGTTCTCGAGCATCAGATCGGCCGCTGCCAGGGTCAACACGTTGACGTTATACGGCGGACGCAGTTTCTCGAATTGTTCGATCCAGTCGGCATCGGCCGCCAGGTAACCGAGCCTGATACCGGCCAGTCCGAGCTTCGACAACGTGCGAAGTACGAGCAAATTCGGAGTGCGTTTCAGCCACGGCATCCACGTGTCCTGCGCAAACGGCAGATACGCTTCATCGAGCACGACGATGCCGGGTGCCGCGCGCAAAATCGCTTCGATGCCGCTGCGATCGAACAGATTGCCCGTCGGATTGTTCGGATAGGCGATAAAGATGACCGCCGGGCGATGCTTGTCGATCGCCTGCAGCATGCGCTCCGTATCGAGTGCGAAGTTCTCCTTTAGCGGTACGCCGACATAGTTGCAATGATCGAAACGGGCCGACATTTCGTACATCACAAAGCTCGGCGCCGGGGCCAGCACGGTGGCGCCGGGCCTCGCGCACGCGAGAATGATCAGGTGGATCAGCTCATCGGAGCCGTTGCCAAGCATTAACTGCATACCGGCAGGCAAGCCGACCGCCTTGCCCAGACGCTCCTTGAAACCGCGTGGGTCCGATAACGGATAGCGATTCAGCGACTGTCGTCCGAGCCGCTCGCCCAGTTGTTGCTGCAATCCTTCGGGCAACGAAAAGGGATTCTCCATCGCGTCGAGCTTCACGAAACCGACCGCACTTGGCACCGGATAGGCCTCGATGGCGCGTACGTCTTCTCGAATCACCGAAAGGTCCGGACGCGGACCCAGGCGATCGAGGGGATTGGTCATCGTGATTGCTCAGCGGTGAGGCGGCACTCGGCACTCGCCGCGTGCGCCGGCAATTGTTCGCCGCGCGCCAGGGTGGCGGCGATTCGCCCTAACGTTTGCGCGCCGGCAGCCGAAACGCGAACGATGCTGGTGCGCTTCTGAAAATCGTAAACACCAAGCGCCGATGAAAAGCGCGCCGAGCGCGCGGTCGGCAGCACATGATTCGGGCCGGCGCAGTAATCTCCGATCGCCTCGCTGGTATGGCGGCCCAGAAACAAGGCACCGGCGTGCCTGATTTTTTCTGCCCAGCGCTCCGGGTCATCGGTCGAGATCTCCAGGTGTTCAGGCGCGATGCGATTCGCGATTTCACATGCGTGCTCAAGATCGCGCGTCAGGATCAACGCGCCCCTGTCTGCGAGCGATCTTTCGATAATCGCGCGGCGCGGCATCATCGGCAGCAGACGATCGATCGATGCCTGCACGCGTTCGATGAAGTCCGGATCATCGGTCAACAGAATCGCTTGCGCAGATTCATCGTGCTCGGCCTGCGCGAATAGATCCAGCGCAATCCAATCAGGCTCGGTCTTGCCGTCGCAAATCACCAGGATCTCGCTCGGGCCCGCAATCAGGTCGATGCCGACGGTACCGAACACGCGGCGCTTGGCCGCTGCGACGTATGCATTGCCGGGGCCGACGATCTTGTCGACCGCCGGGATCGTTTGCGTCCCATAGGCGAGCGCGGCGACCGCTTGCGCACCGCCGATCGCGAACGCGCGCGTCACACCAGCCAGCGATGCAGCAGCCAGCACCAATGAATTGCGCGCGCCACCGGGCGTGGGCACGACCATGACGATGGTGTCGACACCGGCCACCTGTGCCGGCAGCGCGTTCATCAACACCGAAGACGGATACGCGGCAAGCCCGCCAGGCACATACAGGCCGACGCTTTGCAGCGCACCGACACGCTGCCCAAGCTCGGTGCCATCGTCATCGGTGTAGCTCCACGTCGTCGCAAGTTGTCGCTGATGAAACGCGCGAATGCGGCGTGCGGCGGTTTCGAGCGCATTGCGCTGCTCGTCGCCCAGCGAGTCGAGTGCGGCATGCATCTCGGCCGCACCGATCTCGAGCTCGGCGACCGTCATCGCATTCATTCGATCGAACCGGTTCGTGTATTCGAGCAACGCGGTATCGCCGCGCCGCTTGACGTCATCGACGATGGTGCCGGCAACGCGCTCGATTTCGCGGTCAACAGCCGTGTCGGTCGCAACGAGTGACGCGAACTGCGTATCGAAACTTGCATCGCGCGCGTCAAGATGGCGCATTTTCATCACGGCGCGCACATCGCCGCGGCGTCTTCAAGGCGTGCGATAACGGGCATCAGCTCTTCACGCCGAACTTTCAGCGCCGATTGGTTGACGATCAGGCGTGCCGAAATCTGTGCGACTTCTTCTACCTCGACCAGATTGTTCGCCTTCAAAGTGCCTCCCGAAGAGACCAGATCGACGATCGCATCGGCCAAACCGGCCAGCGGCGCAAGCTCCATCGAACCGTACAGCTTGATCAGATCGACGTGCACACCCTTGGCCGCAAAATGTTCGCGCGCGGTTTGCACGTACTTGGTAGCAACTCGTAAACGAGCGCCGCGCCGCACCGCGTTCGCATAGTCGAAGCCAAGCGGCACTGCGACGCACAGGCGACAGCGCGCAATGCCGAGGTCGACCGGCTGATACAAACCGCGATCACCCCAGTGCGCGCCGTGTTCGAGCAGCACGTCCTTGCCGGCGACACCCAGCTCCGCCGCGC
>CAZKNV010000080.1:0-7674 GCA_964554145.1 uncultured Burkholderiaceae bacterium | reverse complement strand
GCGTTCTCGTTCGACAACTGCAAATCAATCTCGTCGAGTCGCTTGGCAAGCTGCTCGAGTTTGTGACGCATTGAGGATTTCATGGGGTCATGAGGTCGCGCGCGTGCACTCAGGCTTGCGGCCTGCGTACACGCGGGCGAAACCTAATTGTCTGTGTTTGAATAAAAACGCGCGAGCAGCGCCTTCAGGCGCGCATGCTCGGCGTCATCGCCGGCCGCGCGCAGTGCGCTCATCGGGTCATGCAGAAACTTGTTCGTCAGCGCGTGCGATAACTGGTCAATCACGCGCTCGGGCGGCTCGCCCTTGGCCAGCAGCTTCAATGCCCGCTGCAGCTCGCGCTGGCGCAATGCGTCCGCGCGGCCATGCAAATCCTGGATCGTCGGTACCGAGCGGCGCACCCTGATCCATTCCTCGAAATCCCGCACGCGCGATTCGATAATCGCTTCGGCCTGTGCGACGGCGGCCTGCCGCGTGTCATTGCCGCTCGCAACGATCCTGCCGAGATCATCGACGGTGTGCACATAGACATCGTCCAGCCGCGCGACTTCGGGCTCGACATCGCGCGGCACTGCCAGATCGACGATGAACATCGGCTTGTGGCGGCGCGTGCGAATCGCCCGCTCGACCATTCCGAGTCCGATGATCGGCAGCAAGCTTGCCGTGCACGAAACGACGATATCGAACTTTGCGATGGCGTCCGGCAGATCGCCGAGCTTCATCGGCTGCCCGTGCAGCTTCGATGCGAGCGCTTCGGCACGCTCCAGCGTGCGATTGGCCACAGTGATCGATTTCGGCCGTTGCGCGGCAAAATGGGTCGCGGTCAGATCGATCATTTCGCCGGCGCCGACGAACAACACATGGCTCCCCGCCAGGTCGCCGAAGATCTTTTGCGCGACACGCACCGCGGCCGCCGCCATTGATACCGACTGCGTGCCGATCTCGGTCGTCGTGCGAACTTCCTTCGCCACCGCGAACGTGCGCTGAAACAGGTGATTCAGCATCAGCCCGAGGCCGCCGGCGCTGCGCGCGAGTTTTTCCGCTTGCTTCATCTGGCCGAGAATCTGCGGCTCGCCGAGCACCATCGAATCCAGTCCGCTCGCCACGCGAAACGCGTGCCGCACGGCATCTACGTGCGGCAGCACGTACGAGTGTCGCTGCAATTCGTGCAGGTCCAGTTTCGTTTCGGTCGCCACAAACTCATGCAGCGCGCGCTGGGCGAGATCCGGTTCCTCGGCGGCGCAATACAGCTCGGTGCGGTTGCAGGTCGAAACGATCGCAGCCTCGGAGATGCGCCCGCCGGCAGGTTCGCGCAAGCGCTCGCGCAACCGGCCGATCGTTGCACCGACTTCTTCGGCCAGGAATGCCACGCGCTCGCGCACCGCCAGCGGCGCGGTCGTGTGATTCAGGCCAAGAGTCAGAAGCTGCATCGGTAAAGTCTCGCTAGTGTCCTGTTCCGTTGATTCGTAGCGAGCCATTGGAACTCGGCACGGCGAGGATGTCGAAATCGTCGTCAGGCGCGAAGCCGTGCACAGCCGGGTTGGGAACCCGGCGCGCACGGTGACAAAGCATGGCGGCGATTCTCGGCATTCTCGTGCTGCGAATTAATGGAACAGGACACTGGAACCCGGCAGTACAAATCCGCAAAAAGCGCGGCGATTATAGGCGGCGGCTCGATACTTCGAATGCTGGAACGCCCTGCGGAACGGCAGAATATGGATTAGCCCGTTTCGCTGTCGAGAATCATCTGTCAGGATGCCGTATGCCATCTGCCGCCATGACCGTTCGGCCCCGCAAGCGATCCAAGCGCGCGCCTGTTGCGACGCCGATACCGTCGACACCACGCGACCTTGCGCGGATTGCGGGTGATTGCCGCAAGCTGGTGACGCGGCGTGCGTTGATATCCGCCGGCGCTTCGGTCGTGCCGCTGCCGGGCATTGACGTCGCGGTCGATATCACGGTGCTGATTCGCATGCTCGAAGAAGTCAACCAGCGCTTCGGTTTGACGCCGGCGCAGATCGAGCAGCTGGCGCCACAGCGAAGGCTGTTTGCCTACAAGGCGGCGATGGCGGTCGGCAGTGCGCTGATCGGCCGCATGGTAACGCGCGAACTCGTGCTCAGGCTGCTGAAAACGGTGGGCGTGCGATTAAGCGTGAAACAGGCGGCAAAGTACGTGCCGTTCGCCGGCCAGGCGGTTGCCGCATCGTTGTCGTTCGCAGCGCTAAAGGCGCTCGGCGACCGCCATGTCGAGGACTGTGTGCGAGTCGCCGAAGCGTTGAATGAACTTCGCGACGACAACGTCGTTGCAACCTACTAAATCACCTTGTCCCGCGCCAGCGCTTCGCCGATGGTCTTGGCGAAATCCTGAATCGTCTGCTGCATCGAACTCGTAGGTACCGTGGTTGACGAGCCGGACCAGAGCAGCGTGTATTCCTTCACATCGAACAGCCGCGTATCGACCAGCACGTTTTGCACCGAGTAGACACTCGGAGGAATCGAGTACGCCGCCGACCAGAAGCCGTGGTAGTAACCGTAGAAACCCGGCCACCCAAAACCCCACGGCGGGCCAGCCACGAGCCCTGGCGACACCCGCACTTCGTTGGTCACGCTGACGGTGCGTGAAATCAGCACCGCATCGGCGCCCGCGCTCAAAAGCGCCGCCTGAATTTCCTTCTGTTCCGCAGGCCCATCGCCCGGCAGCGCTTTGTACGATTGCATCGCCTTGACGCCGCGTGCTGCAAGTTGCGCCACCATCGCGTCTTCGTAAATCCGGCGCGCGGTCGAATCGCGGTTAATGCCCATCACCATCACGCTCTTGACCGGCAGGCGGTTGCCGGCCTGCGGGTTTACCCACTGCGCATTCAGTTCCGTGCTGGCGCAACTCGATAGCGCCAGCACGGCTGTCGCCAGCAGCAGCGCGCTTTGCACGATGCTCGCCAATTGTTTGCTCATGGTTGTCTCCTGAGAGTGCTAACCCTCATACCGACCCAGCCGCACCTGCGTGTTACCCGGCTTTAGATGCCGCATCGAAGGCATCACCAGCACGGTATCGTCATACGGCGCCGACCACACCGTTTCGCCATCGCGTGCAATAGGCATGCCGGCCTTGGGAACGATTCCCAAGCCTTCGATCGCCACTACGAACTCGAAGTTCATCGACTGCGCAACGACCGGCTCGGTCACGCGAATGACCCTTTGCCGAGCCGGCGGTTTGACTCGGAGTTTCGGCTTGATCGACGCGGGTGGCACGCTGCCGGTGGCTGCAAGGAAGCGCAGCATCGTGTCGACTGCCACATCGACTGCGGAGGCTTCCCAATGCTGGCCGCATTCGATCAGCAGCGCTGCGCGTGAGCTGGCGGGATCGTTGAAGCCGCCGCGGTCGCGCATCCGGACGCCGGCCGGATGGCCGGTGTCGAGCAGCAGATCGGCCGGCATCCCGACCTTGCGTGCCAGCGCAACGTGCTTGTCGATCATGCCGCACACCATGATCGGCCGACACGGTTCGTGCATCGAATGAATGTCGAGCAGAAAATCGGCTGCGTCGACAAACGGCTGCAGCTTGCGCGCGCGGCGCAATTCGAGCGAATCACGTGGACCGAAGAGCACATCGTCGGCCCATACGCGGTTGTAATCCTCATCAATGTAGCGCGAGGCATCCGGATCATCGAAGTCGAAACGCGCGTAGGCGTCGACATTGGCAAACGCGACGATCAGCTTGCCGGCGCTCGGAGCGATCCGCTCCCGCAGAAGGTAGTCGAGCGCATGCGCGCCACAGAACTCGTTGCCGTGCGTCAGCGCCTGCAGCATCACGCTCGGCCCGGTGCGGCCCGAGTCGATCACATGCACGTAGTCGACACCGGTGTTGCCTTGCTTGTGGTGCGCGATATCGGGCGGCTGCACATGAACAGGAAAATGAGTCGGGTGATGCCCGTGCACGGGTTCAGCCACTGAGTCAGCCACGATGGACTTCCTTTCCGATGTACTCGATGATTGCCTCGATCAACGCCTGCAGTTTGCGCTGCAGCGGCTCGAAGCCGGCGTTGCGTTGGCGCGTGTCTTCATCCATATACAAGCGTTTGTTGATTTCAAGCTGCAGAGAATGGCGGCCGGCGACAGGATTCGAATAGGCCTTGACCAGCTCGACGCCTTTGTAGGGATCGTTCACCTTGACGCTATGTCCCATCGCGGCGAGCGTGGCGCGAACGAACTCGGTAAATGCCGGATCGCAGGTTGTTCCGTCGCGGTCGCCAAGGACAAAGTCGGCGCGTGTGGTTCCTTCGCCGCCTTCGCCCATTTTCCCGGCCACCGATTTCATCGAGTGGCAGTTGAGGTGATAGACGCTGCCAAAGCGCGCACGTGCACGATCCATCAGGTCACGCAGCACGCGGTGGTACGGCACGTGGCAGCGCTCGATGCGGCCGAGCACTTCGTTGACCTTCAGTTTGCGGCCGTAGATTGCACGGCCGTCGTCCAGCGTGCGCCAGATCAGCGACTTACCGATGCCCGCCTTGCCGCTTGGAACGTGTGCGTGCGGCCATACGCCGCCTTCGATCAGTTCGAGGTCGATGTCGCCTGCATGACGATTTGCATCCAGATACGTGCGCGGCGTTTGCGCTGCGAGCAACGGAACTCCAAGCTCGGTAGCCGGCATGTAAAGCTCGTCGACGAAACAATCCTCGCCGTCGCGTAGATCGAATTCCGACACGACCGCATCGAAATCGGCGGGAAACTGCACGCCCGAGTGCGGCGAGTCGAGCACCAGCGCAATGTGCGGCTCATTCGGACCAAGCAGCCGAAATGTTTGCTCTTTCATCGAATCTGATCATTCAAATGGCACGCCGACCAGCGCGCCGGAGCGATCTCGCGCAGCGCCGGTATTTCGGTCGCACAGCGCGGCATCGCGTCCGGGCAGCGCAGGTGAAAGTGCGCGCTAAGCCATTATCAAACGACCCGGTTGACAGCCGAGATTAGCGGTATTACCTTGGTAGTGTACAACGATGAATTCGCGAGCCCGATGAATCCCACAACGGTCAAACTGACGGACGACTTGAAGGAACGCATCACGCCACTAGCCCGCGCAGCGGGACAGACGCCGCACGCCTGGATGATCGCTGCGCTTGAGCGGCAAGCGGCCCTGGCGGAGCTGCGCGAGCAATTCTTCGCGGAGGCGGAAGCCTCAGCCGCGGCGGTGGACAACGGCGGTGCGCTTTACGCTGCTGAAGATGTGCACGCATACATCGCGGCGCGCGCTGCATCGATAGCGGCGGGCAAAAGGCCCGCGCGCCCGAAGCCGGTCAAGCGCCAGCGTACGTGAGGGTCGCCTATTCGGCGCGTGCTCTGGCCGATCTCGACCGGCTTTTCGATTTCATTGCGGAACATGATCCGTTTGCCGCCTCGCGCGCCGCTCAGCGGATTGCCGAGGCGGTTTCCGTGCTTGAAAATCACCCGTTTATCGGGTGGGTGATACGAGCCGATTTGCGCGAACTAGTGATTTCGCACGGACGGAGTGGTTATGTGGCGCTCTATCGCGTTCGCACCGGCACCGCGGTCGTGCTGGCGATCCGGCATCAGCGGGAAGCGGGCTTTCAGTAACCCACCTCGCGCAGCTTTGCGATTTCCTCCGATCGCGTCGGACTTGTAGGCATTGAGCACCTTCCGCCTCGCCTAGGCGCACCGGCCCAGGCATGCCATATGCGCACATCCTTTGCTTGCACTACGGTGCGGCGTGAGAAGAGTGCGCGCGCGCCAACAAGCCCATAAAGCCATCAATGGCCAAGCCTCGCGAAAGCTCCCGCAATCCAACGGCGAAGTTGAAACCGGCGCGGCCGGACCTGTCGGCACGCGAGCTTTCGGCCGACCGTGCTGAGCGGCCGCGTTCGGCCGCCGCCGTAGTGTCCGATCTGACCGAACGCAATCACACAACGGAAGCGTCGCGTGCAGGCGAGGAGCGGCTGCGGCTGGTGGTAGAAAACGCCCGCGAGTATGCGATTTTTTCCACTGATCTCGAGCGGCGCATTACGAGCTGGAACCCCGGCGCGCAACGACTGCTCGGTCATGGCGAGGATGAAGTCATCGGGCAGGCCGCCGATATTATTTTTACGCCCGAAGATCGTGCCAACGGCGTGCCAGAGGCGGAAGCGCGTACTGCACTGGCTAATGGCCGTGCATCGAACGAGCGCTGGCATCTGCGCAAGGATGGCAGCCGCTTCTGGGGCAGCGGCGTGATGATGGCGATGCGGGACGCCAACAAGAAAACGATCGGTCTGATCAAGATCTTTCGCGATCAAACGGACGCGCGCGAAGCCACCGAAGCGCTCGCGCGCAGCCGCGCCGATCTGGAGCAGGCGCTGCGGGACAACAAGATCGCGCGTGGCGAGCTGGAAGCCGCCAGCCGCGCCAAGGACCGCTTCCTCGCGATGCTATCGCACGAGCTGCGCACGCCGCTGACGCCGGTGGTGATGGCGCTGCAGCTTCTTGCGCTCCGCAAGGATCTGCCCGAGCCGGCGCGCGAGACGCTCGAAATGATTCGCCGCAACGTGAAGATCGAGTCGCATCTGATCGACGACCTGCTCGATCTCACGCGCATCTCGCGCGGCCGGCTCGAAATCGTGTCGGAGCCAATGGATTTGCACGCGGCCATCAGCGGCGCGGTTGAAATCTGCGAATCGGATATCAGGGGCAAGAATCAACAGCTGACGGTGGCGCTCGGCGCGACGCGCACCCGGACCGAAGGCGACTTCACCCGCTTGCAGCAGGTGGTGTGGAATCTGCTGAAAAACGCGTTGAAATTCACGCGCAAGGGCGGCGCGATCCGGCTGGCATCGCGCAGCGAAGGCAGCCGGTTTTTCGTGGCCGTGTCGGATAACGGCATCGGCATCGAGCCCGACGTGCTGCCCACAGTCTTCGACGCGTTCAGCCAGGGCGGCGAGTGGATCGCACGCGAATACGGCGGGCTGGGCCTCGGGCTTGCTCTTTCAAAGGCAACGGTTGAAGCACACGGCGGAATTATCAGGGCTGAAAGCGGTGGCCGCGGCCAGGGAGCCACGTTTACCGTTGAACTACCCCTGATCCACGCCAGATAGATATGGCACTCGCACAGATGGTTACGAGTATTGGTCGCACCGCGAACCGCGTCGCGCCGCGCGTTGCGCCACTGAAGGTCCTCGTGGTCGAAAACCACGTCGATACGCGCGAGTTTCTTACCTTCATGCTGGAAGAACTCGGGCATACGGTGACGGTCGCCGACACGATGAGCGCGGCGTTGCGCGAAGCGCCAGGGTCCGACTGCAACGTTCTGATCTCCGATATCGGCCTGCCCGATGGCGACGGCTGGGAATTGTTAAGCCGGCTCGATCTGCGGCGGCCGGTTTATGCGATTGCAATGAGCGGGTTCGGAACGACGGCCGACCGTGCCCGCAGCAAGGCAGCGGGCTTCAAACACCACCTGGTCAAACCGATGGGACTTGAACAGCTCGAAAGCATTCTGGTCGAGGCGGCCAGGGAGCTCGATGAGGCGGACCCCCGTCAAGTCAGACGCGCCAGGACGTTGCGCGGGTCGAGTTCGAATCCGGGATAGTTGAACGGGCTCGCCCCGCTGCGCGAGGCAAAAGTCTGGTGGCCAAGGACGGAATTGAACCGCCGACACAAGGATTTTCAGTCCTCTGCTCTACCAACTGA
>CAZKNV010000079.1:0-7686 GCA_964554145.1 uncultured Burkholderiaceae bacterium | reverse complement strand
GAGCTGGGCGATGACGCCATCCTGAAAAAGATCGGCGAAGAAGCGACCGAAGCGGTGCTGGCCGCCAAGGATGGCGCGCGCGAGCGCATCGTGTCTGAAACGGCCGATCTATGGTTTCACTGCATGGTCATGCTGTCGCACTACGGTCTGCGTCCGGAAAATGTGCTGGACGAACTGGCCAGGCGCGCTGGCACCTCCGGGACCGAGGAACAGGCGCTGCGCAAGGCGCTTGCCCGAGGTTTTTGAATTATGGGCGCCGAAAACTGCCTGTTCTGCCGCATCGTTCGCGGCGAGATTCCGAACAAGACAATTCATGAGGACGACGACATCCTCGCTTTTCACGACATCCATCCGGCCGCCCCGGTGCACTTTTTGATAATGCCGAAGTCTCACGTGGATTCACTGCTTACCTCCGGACCGGAACTGGAGTCGTTGTTGGGTAAAATGGTCGCTCTTGCGCCACGCCTCGCGAAGGAACAAGGCTGCGACAACGGCTTTCGGCTCGTGATCAATAACGGTCCGGACGGCGGGCAAGAGGTTAATCACTTGCACATCCACATCCTGGGCGGACCGCGCCCGTGGAAACGTCTGTAGGAGTACGAAATGGGTTCGCTTTCTATCTGGCATTGGCTGATCGTATTGCTGGTCATCATCCTGGTCTTTGGCACTGCCAAGCTGAAGAACATGGGCAAGGACATGGGCGGCGCGATCAAGGGCTTCAAGGAAGGCATGAAGGAAGGCACCGACGACGTTGCCGGCAAGGTCGATGATCGGCGCCAGGTCCCGGGACAGACCATCGACGTCCAAGCCAAGGAAAAAGGCCCGGCGTCCAACGTCTAACGCCTGGTAGGTCGGGCGCGGGTTTACGTTCGCGCCCGACGCTCGGCCTCTTCGATGTTCGACTTCAGTTTCAGTGAGCTGGCCGTCATCGGCGCCGTAGCGCTAATCGTGCTCGGGCCCGAGCGGCTGCCGCGCGTCGCGCGCATGATCGGCGAATGGGCCGGCAAGGCGCAGCGCTATGTGGCGCAGGTCAAATCCGATATCAATCGGGAAGTCGAACTGGCCGAACTGAAAAAATTGCAGGAAGAAGCGCGCGACGTGGCGCGCTCGATCGAAACATCGGTGCAGGAAAATGTTTCGAGCTTGCAGGCCGGAATCGATTCGACGGTAAAAAGCCTGAACACGGGCTTTGACGACCCGGCCGCGTCGACAACGTCAACGCCGACGGACTATTCGTGGGAAGGCACGGGCGAAGTCTGGACTAATCGACGCTTTGAGCGCCGTTTCAAGCCCGGTCCGAGCATCTATGACCTCAACCAAGAAATCGAACGGCTAAAGCGCCAGTTGGCAATGCCCGAGGCATCGCCGCGCCATAAACGAGCTCCGCGCGCGCGCGTGAACAAAACTCGCATTCGCCGCTAGATGTCCGCCGATACCGAAGAGCCAGCTCCGGAGCAGAGCTTTCTGTCGCATCTGGTCGAGTTGCGGCAGAGAATCGTGCGCGCCGCGATTGCCGTCATCGTCATCTTCATTCCGATGGCGTTCTTCATGCAGCAGATCTTCGATTTTCTGTCACAGCCGATGATGGCGGCGCTGCCGGCCGGTACCAAGCTGCTGGCCACCGGCGTTATCACGCCGTTCATGGTGCCGCTGAAGGTGACGCTGTTTGCCGCGTTTCTGGTCGCACTGCCGTATGTGCTGTGGCAGGCGTGGGCGTTCGTCGCGCCGGGTCTTTACCGGCATGAGAAGCGGCTCGCCGCACCGCTGATCGCCTCGAGCGTGCTGATGTTTTTTACCGGCATGGCGTACTGCTACTACGTCGTGTTCGGCTTCGTGTTCAAGTTCATCGCCGGATTTGCGCCGGTATCGGTGATGGTTGCGCCCGACATCGAGGCGTATTTCAGCTTTGTGATGGGTATGTTCCTCGCGTTCGGTCTGACGTTCGAAGTGCCGATCGTCGTCGTACTGCTGGTGCGTTTCGGCATTGCCAGTATCGACAAGCTGAAGAAGGCGCGTCCGTACGTGATCGTCGGCTCGTTCATCGTCGCAGCGATCTTCACGCCGCCGGATGTTCTGTCGCAGTTGTTGCTCGCGATTCCGTTGTGCATTTTGTATGAGCTGGGAATTTTCATTGCGCGCTTCGTCGTCAAACCCAAGCTTGCCGATGAAGCAGCGGCGCAGGAAGCGTCGTCAACGTGAGCCGGCTCGCATTCGTGTTCTTGGCATTGCTGCTCGCGTGCGGCAGCGCAAGTGCCGGCCCACTTCAGGTGGTCCCTGACGACGATGTCGACGTGGCCGCAGGCTGGGCCGCGTATCGCAGCAACGATCCGGTGCGGGCTGTTGCGCACTACCGGAAGGCGGCTGACCGCAACAACCGCGTGGCGCAGTTCAATCTGGCGATGATGCTGCTGGCGGGAGAAGGCACGCAGGCTGATCCGGTCGCCGGCGTCGGCTGGCTGCGCAAATCAGCCGATCGCGGCTTTGCGCGCGCACAGTTCGCGTTGGCGCTGCTGCATGAAAAGGGCGAGCACGTGCCTCGTTCGCAGGATGAAGCGACTGCCTGGTTTCGCAAGGCCGCCGAGCAAAATCACCGCGAAGCGCAAGTCGGTCTGGCGACGCAATATTTTCTCGGGCGCGGCGCGGCGCGCGATTACAAGCAGGCGGCGCAGTGGTACGAGCGCGCGGCGGAACAAGGCGACGAAGCATCTGCCTACATCATCGCCAGCTTGTACGAGAGAGGCGAAGGTGTCGCACAAGATCTCTCGCGCGCGTGGTACTGGTACCGTGAGGCAGCTAACTCGGGCGACCCGGCTGCGGTCATCAAGGCGCGCGAGATGCGGGCGAAGTTATCGCGCTAATTCCGCGCGCGCGGCGTCGGGCGCTCTCCGACGGCCACTTGAACATCGATTTCCTTGCCGGACCGTACGACTCTGACTTTTGCGTCTGACCCGGGCGGCAGTTGCGAAATCTGATTCAGCATCGCACGGCTGTTGATGACCGGCTGGCCATTGATGCTAAGCATCACGTCGCCCGGCTCGAGGCCTGCCTTGCCGGCCGGACTCGATCGCTGCACGCCCTTTAACACCACGCCTTCGGTGCGCGGCAACCGAAGCAACTCGGCCATCTCGCCGGTGATGTCCTCCGGCTCGACGCCAAAGTAGCCACGCTGCACCTTGCCGCTCTTGATCAACTGATCCATGACCTGCGTGACCAGGGTGGACGGGATCGCAAAGCCGATGCCGATCGATCCGCCGGTGCGTGAAAAGATCGCAGTGTTGATTCCGACCAGGTTGCCGTTCGAGTCGACCAGCGCCCCGCCCGAATTACCCTGATTGATCGCCGCGTCCGTCTGGATGAAGTTCTCGAAGGTGTTGATGCCGAGGTTGGTGCGCCCGAGTGCGGAAACGATGCCCATCGTCACCGTCTGCCCGACGTCGAATGGATTGCCGATCGCAAGCACGACATCGCCGACCTGCAGCGAATCCGAGCGGCCGAAGGTGATTACCGGCAGGTCGCGCGCTTCAATCTTCAATACGGCAAGATCGCTTTCAGGATCGGCGCCGACCAGCTTGGCTTCGAACTGGCGGCCGTCCGATAGCGCGACCGCAATTTCATCGGCGGCCTGCACCACGTGATTGTTGGTCAGTACGTAGCCGTCGCCGGTGGCGACGACGCCCGAGCCCAGGCTCGCCACTCGACCGACGCTGCGCGAATCACCGAAAAACTGCCGGTAAAGCGCATCGTCGGGGGTGCCACGGCGGCGCACTTCCTTGGTTGTGTACACGTTAACCACCGCCGGCGCAGCGCGCTTGACCGCGCCTCCGTACGATGTAAGTGCATTGGCGCGCGCATCGGGAACTTCAGCCTGCTTGATGCCGAGGCTTTCAGCGGCGGGCAGCGGAGCGGCAGGCGCAGGCCGGCGCGACAGCCATTCTGGACGCAGCGTGGAGGCGATGAACAGCAACGCCAGTCCGATAGTGGTGGCCTGAGCAAAGACGAGCCACATGCGACGCATCATGGTTATCGCCTTCTCAATTCATCTCGTATTTCACGCAACAGCGCCACATCTTCCGCCGCCGGCGCTGCCTTTGCATCAAGATCAATTCGCGTGCGCACCCGGTTAACCGCCTTGACCATCCAGAAGATCACAAACGCCAGGATGATGAAATTCAGCAGGATCGTGATGAAGTTGCCCCACGCCAGCACGACCGCGCTCGCCTTGGCCGCCTCCAGCGGCGTTCCGGGCGCCACCGTTCCGGACAACACCACATACTGATGAGCGAAATTGACCGCACCGCCGAAGATGGCATTGATGACCGGCATGACCACGTCGCCGACCAGCGAATCGACGATCCTGCCGAACGCGGCGCCGATAATGATGCCGACCGCCAGGTCGATGACGTTGCCCTTGACTGCAAAGTCGCGGAACTCCCTCAGCATTCCCATGAACCCCTCCGAATGCGTGTCGTTGTTGATCCCGAGTTTAGCGGCGCCAAGTGGAAATCGGCATGGCGGATCAAGTAGAATCGCGCGCTGCCGTCGAGGCGTGTCGAATCAAATCGGAATCGCATTCGCAATCAGCGTTCCCGCACACGTCCGCCGTATCAGTTTCACACCCTTTTGTCCTGGATTTTCATGTCGACAACCACCGTAATCGAGAGTGGCGAGCCCGCAGATAAGCCAAACGAGCCGATAGACAGAGAACGTCGGGCCACGATCGCGGTCGCTGCGGCGGCTGGCGGCGCCGGGCTGATTGCGGCTGCAGTTCCGTTCGTGGCGTCGTTCACGCCGTCCGAACGGGCCAAGGCGGCAGGTGCGCCGGTCCAAGTGGATATCGCCGGCATCACGGCGGGCGAGATGCGAACGGTCGAATGGCGCGGGCGACCGGTATGGATATTGAGCCGGACGCCGCAGATGCTGCAGTCGATCAAGAGGGCGGACAAAGAAGTCGCCGATCCGGAATCGAAGCGCACCGCGTACCCGACGCCCGCTTACGCGCGCAACGAATATCGTTCGATCAAGCCGGAGATGCTGGTGGCCGTCGGTATCTGCACGCATCTGGGCTGTTCGCCGATCGGTCCGTTCGCCGGCGGTACCAATCCACAGCTGGGGGCCAATTCCGGCTTCTTTTGTCCGTGCCACGGTTCGATATTCGATCTGGCCGGCCGCGTGTTCCAGAACATGCCTGCACCGGACAACCTGGAGATACCGCCGCACAAGTATCTGTCCGATACCTTGGTGCTGGTCGGCGACGACTCGAAAGCCTGAGTAATCCGATGGCAGAAGAAAAGAGCCAATACACCGGCCTGCTGGGCTGGTTCGACGCGCGCATGCCGACTGCGATGTCGGAGTTCAAGAAGCACATGTCCGAGTATTACGCGCCGAAGAATTTCAACTTCTGGTACATCTTCGGCGGGCTGGCGATCACCGTACTGGTAGTACAGATCGTCACCGGCATCTTCCTGACGATGCATTACAAGCCCGATGCGAATCTGGCGTTTGCGTCGGTCGAATACATCATGCGCGACGTGCCGGGCGGATGGTTCATTCGCTACCTGCACTCCACCGGCGCGTCGTTTTTCTTCATCGTCGTTTATCTGCACATGTTTCGCGCGCTGCTGTACGGCAGCTATCGCCGGCCGCGTGAGCTGATCTGGATTTTCGGTTGCCTGCTGTTCCTGATGCTGATGGCCGAGGCGTTCTTCGGCTATCTGCTGCCGTGGGGCCAGATGAGCTACTGGGGCGCACAGGTGATCGTCAATCTGTTCGGCGCGATTCCGCTGATCGGTCCCGGGCTGTCGGAATTCATTCGCGGCGACTATGTCGTCGGTGATGCGACCTTGAACCGCTTTTTCGCGTTTCACGTGATCGCAATTCCGCTGGTGCTGCTGGGCCTCGTGGTTGCACACATCATCGCGCTGCACGACGTCGGTTCCAACAATCCGGACGGCATCGAGATCAAGGCACACAAGGATGCGCAGGGGCGCCCGCTCGATGGCATTCCGTTTCACCCGTACTACACGGTGCACGACATTTACTGGCTGTCGCTTTTTTCGCTGCCGTTTTTCGCGATCGTGTTTTTCTGGCCCGAGATGGGCGGCTATTTTCTCGAATGGAACAACTTCATTCCGGCCGATCCGCTGGTAACGCCGAGCCACGTTGCGCCGGTCTGGTACTTCACGCCGTATTACGCGATCCTGCGCGCGATCACCGAACAATTCATGATCGCGCTGGCGATCGGGACGATCGGCATGTCGGCACTGCTGTTGCTGACGATCTCCAATCCGATCTGGCGCGGCGCAATCGCGGTCGGCACGATCGTCGTGCTGCTGGGCTACTTCGCGCTCGATCCGAAGTTTTGGGGCGTCGTGCTGATGGGCGCTTCGGTGCTGATCTTTTTCGCGATGCCTTGGCTCGATAATTCACCCGCCAGATCGATGCGCTATCGGCCGGCGTGGCATTTCTGGTTATTGATCGCGTGGGTCGTTGGCTTCCTGATCCTGGGCTATCTCGGCACGCAAGCACCGACTCCCGCCACGACGCCGCTGGCGCAAGTGCTCACCCTGGTGTACTTCGCGTTCTTCGCGTTAATGCCGTGGTGGAGCCGGATGGGCACCTTCAAACCCGTGCCCGAGCGCGTGACGTTCGTGTCTCATTAGGATGAACGCATTGATCGCGCGCCTTACGCTGGTCGCCTTGATGCTGTGCGGCGCTGCCTCCGCGCTGGCGGCGGAAGCAGGCGTTCCGATGGATAAGTGGCCGCAGGATCGCGCGCACAATCCCGCGTCGCTGCAAAACGGCGCGCGGCTGTTCGCCAATTACTGCATCGGTTGCCATAGCGCCAATCTGGTTCGCTGGAACCGGCTGCAGGAGATCGGGCTGACCAATGATCAGATTCAGCAGTACCTGATTTTCGGCAATCAAAAGGTCGGCGACACGATGAGCAATGCCGCTGCCGCCGGCGATCAGAAGCGGTGGTTCGGTAAAACGCCGCCCGATTTATCGGTCATCACGCGTGCCCGCACATCGTTCAGTCACGCGGGCACCGACTACATCTACACGTTGTTGCGCAGCTATTACCGCGACTCGAGTTCGCCCACGGGCTGGAACAACGTCGTCTATCCCAGCATCGGTATGCCGCACATTTTCTGGCAGGAACAAGGCCCGCGCGAAACCAGAATCGAATTCACCGAAGAGCGCAAGGATCCGAAAACCGGCGCCGTGCAATACATGAACGTCGTGACGGTGTACGAGCCGAACGGCACGGCAAACCGCACCGAAGCTCCGGCGGCAATACCCGGCATTGAACCCATCAGCTATGCGTTCAAGCCCCTGAATGCGGACCAGGCACGGCAGTTCGATTCGGATGCGGCGGATCTCGTCGCTTTTCTGGCATTCATTACCGACCCGACCGCCAGCAAGCGGGTGCAGATCGGCGTGTGGGTGCTGTTATTTCTCGCGATCTTCACGGTGATCGCCTGGCGGCTGAATGCCGTGTATTGGAAAAGCGTCAAATAGGGCGCCCACATTAACAAAAGCAAGGGAAGAATAATGATGGTGCTCTACTCCGGAACGACCTGCCCGTTTTCACAGCGGTGCCGCTTCGTGCTGTTCGAAAAAGGCATGGACTTCGAGATTCGCGACGTCGATCTGTTCAACAAGCCCGAAGATATCAACACGATGAAT
>CAZKNV010000078.1:0-7714 GCA_964554145.1 uncultured Burkholderiaceae bacterium | reverse complement strand
AGGCACCCGCCATAAGACTGCCCTATCACCGGGCGGCGGAGACTCTTCCAGCTTTACGCAGCGCGGCGGAGGAAGTAGCGGAAACCTATAACGAGACGCGGGCTGGCCTATGAGTGGACAGAAACAACCTATTGCAACTTCACAACTAGTGGCCTCTAACGATTGAATCGGGAGTAATTCGTCGCGCTGGATCGAAGTACTTCCACTTCACGGGTCTAGCGTTTTTGTTGTACTGACGGACATATCGCATGAGCTTTCGTTTCAGATCGGGCACAGAGGTGAAGACCCCGCGGGCGATCACATCGCGCTCGATCCTGGCGAACCACAACTCGACCTGGTTGAGCCAGGACGAATACGTGGGAGTGAAGTGCAAATGAAGGCGCGGGTGTGCCGCCAGGAACTCATCGACGCGCTGGGTCTTGTGCGCCGAGAGATTGTCGGCGATGACATGGATTTGTTTGCCAGTGGGCTGATTGGCCACGATGTCGGTGAGAAACGCAACGAACTCGGCCGAGGTATGCCGCGCAGCCGTCTTGCCCAGCACTTCACCGGTCTTGGTATTGAAGGCCGCGTACAGCGACAGCGTGCCGTGGCGAAAGTACTCGAAGCCGTGGCGCTCGGCGCGCCCCGGCGACAGCGGCAGCACCGGGTCCTTGCGATCGAGCGCCTGGATCGCCGTCTTCTCGTCGACACAGAACACCGCCGCATGCTGAGGCGGGTTCAGGTACAGGCCGATGATGTCGGCCGCCTTGGTCTCGAAGTGCGGATCATTGGAGGCGATGTAGCCCTCGAGCCGATGCGGCTTCAGTCCGTGCTGGGCCCAGATGCGGGTCACCGTCATGTGCGAGATGCCCCCACCCAGTTCGGCCGCCAGTTTGCGCGACGACCAGTGCGTGGAGCCGTCCGCCGGCGTGCGTTTGGTGCTCCACGCCAGCACGCGCGCCTCCACACGCTCGGTCACTTTGTACCGGCGGCGCCCCGCATGACGCGCAAACAAACCAGCCAGCCGTTCGCTCGCGAAGCGCTTGCTCCAGCGGTTGATGTAGCTGTCACCACAGTCAAGCTTGGCACGCACTTCGGCCCAAGTGCAGCCTTCGGTCAACAGCAACAACAGGCGCGCGCGGCGCGCCGAATCAGCGCGCCCGTTTCTCGCATTGGCCTGCCGCTGCAACTCCATATGCTCGCGCTTGCTCACTTTCATCACGCCCTCCACAGGCATGATGGTACTATCGTTTTAAGTGTTACGGTCCACTAGAGTGCACCAAGTTTACGTCGCTATTGAGATAATCTTTCTTATCGCTATAGCTGTTTCCCTGCCGTGCACTGACCGCTTGTGAACTTCGGCGCGCAAGGATTGCAAGCGGCGGATCGGTCCCTCGCTGCTACGCTTTGAGGTGGCTCAATTTGCTGCCGCGTGCCAGCGCGGCAGTTCGAGAAAGCGACTAGACGAGAGGGCGCAGAAGCTCCTCCTCATGGCGTATATGTGGTGGTGTTAGGCTTGTCAAATGGGGCCGAGATGAAGAGCGATTCGTCACAGCGGGGAACTCCGTTTCAAGAGGTTTCACCGACCGACGTTCTTGGCGCCTTGAATGATGTCGAGCAGAAAAACGCTCCGGCGCGGCTCTTTTTCTCGGGCGACCTGTCACTCCTGAAACGCGGCCGCCGTATATCCATTGTCGGATCGCGCGCAGCTTCGGAGGAGGGCCTTAGGCGGGCCAGTTTCCTTGCGCGCACACTCGTCGCACATGATGTGATCGTGGTGAGCGGCCTAGCCGCTGGGATTGATACTGCAGCTCATCGCGCCACGATCGAGGCAGGTGGACGAACAGTGGCAGTGCTGGGAACGCCTCTGAGTGACGTTTATCCTCGCGAGAACGCCGCGCTGCAGACGCTAATCATGAGCGAGCACTTGGCGATCTCACAGTTTCCACCCAGCTACAAGACGCAGCCCAAGAATTTCCCGCAACGGAATCGCACCATGGCGCTGCTTACCGATGCGACCGTCATCGTTGAGGCGGGGGAGAAGAGTGGAACGCTTCATCAGGGATGGGAGGCTCTAAGGTTGGGCCGTGCGCTTTTTCTGATGGAGAGCGTTGCCGGCGATCCGAAGCTCACTTGGCCGCGGAAATTTATTGAATACGGCGCGCAGGTGCTTAGGCGCGACATCCTGGAAGAGACACTGCTCGATCTGCCTACGGTGACGTCTCGCTCCTCCGAAGGCTTGGCCGAATTAGTTTGATCGATCGGCTGCAGTTCGCTACTCCGTTCATCTACTCGCCGCGGGGCCAATCGGAGGTCGCCGTGCGTTCGCGCCGACTGCGCGACCTGATCAAGGCGGGCGACCCTGTGCTGCTACCGAAAATTGCGTCGCGGGTCTCGGAGTTGGTCGCGGCGGCAAACTTTGACGGCTTTTTTGGCGTCGACGTCACTCTTGTTCCGGTTCCTGGCAGCGCACCGTTTGTTCCCGGCGCCCTTTGGGTTCCCGATCGTATTGCTCACGCTTTGCAGGCAGCTGGGTTAGCTCAGGAAGTCTGGCCAACGTTGAAGCGCGTTCGCGCGGTGCCGAAGTCTGCATGGGCGCGTCCAGGTGAGCGGCCCGACATTCAGCAGCACATGGAATCGTTTGACGTTGTCGATCGGCTACCGCCAACGGCACGCCTTGTTCTCGTGGACGACTTTGTCACGAAAGGTCGCACGCTATTCGCAGCGGCCGCCTTGCTCGCTGAACGTTTGCCTAATGTGCAATTGCGCGCGTTCGCAGTCATCCGAACGATGGGGCTCGTAGCTGATATCGAGCGCATGCAGGATCCTGTCGTCGGCGAAATTCGACTTGAGCACGGAGACGCTGTACGGGTTCCGTGATTTGCCGATCTCAGCCTTGCGTGGCCGCTGGGCGGACGTCAGACAAACAACGCTTCTAACTTTTCCGGCGCGATCGTGGATGCGAATCAATCAAGGATGCGGCAGGCGAATCCAATACATCTTTGACGTCGTAATACCGCATGGCTGACTGCACTGACTTGTGATCCGATAGCTTCATTGCCTCTGGTAACGCGATGCCCTGAGTGGCCGCTTCGGTCATAAACCCTGATCGCAGCGAGTGCGCGGAGTATCCATCCTCCAGACCTGCGCGCTGGGCTAGTGTGCGAACGACGTTGCGCACGGTCGCCGGCGTTAATCCTTCGCTCATGATCCGCCCACTCTTGGGTGCGATACGGCGGAAGATGGGTCCGGAACGCAGTTTTGCTTCTTCCAGCCACTCTGTCATTGCCTCTGCCGGGCGGTTTTTGAGTGCTTTGAGTTTTCCTGAGCGGCGTGCGTTGGAGCGATCGGTCTTGGTCGCGCCCATCGTGTAGTAGTAATCCCCATTGGGATGTTTCTTCAGACGTTGCACCGTTGCACTCGTCACCTCCGAGCGGCGCCTGCCTCCGGTGGCGAACGCAAAAAAAAGCATGACTCGATTACGCAGGCCCCGTCGATGGCGCTCCAAGTTACCCGTCCTGATCTCATCCTCGCAAACTTCAATGAGCTGCTCGAGTGGCTCTGCCGTCAATGCGGGTCGCTGCGCCGGTGCATCGTCCTCGCGCTTGCCGTAGGCGCGGCGCAAGTCAGCTAACAGGTCGCGCACTTCAGGGTGGGCGAGGGCGTGGGGCAGGCCCTGGACGCGGTGCAGACGACCCAACATCGTCACACGTTGCAATATGGTGGCCAACCGCAGGGGCCCGAGCTTTTGTTTGATCTTACTTGCAACCAGCTGGCGGTCGATCTCGCGCGGCAGCTCGTGTTTCAGAAGACTAGGGTTGTCGCGTGAGCGTCGCTGACCGTGATCGACGATAAATTGCTTGATGACGCGTGCCGGTACCGGCAAACGCCACTGCGATCGTGGGTAGCGCAGCCGATGCCAGCTTGACCAGTACAACTCGGCTGTGCGCTGGCTTCGTTCAGTGTTGACGGAGGCAGCGTCCTCCTTGATTTCGCGCGATGCGCGCGCCGAGAGGTCGGGGTGCTCGCCTAGAGCGGGGCGCCGCTTGGACTTGCGAGCGCCGCGTGGCGCTGGTTTCTCGATTTGTCTTGCCACCACCTTGTACGCTCGACGCTTTCGGTTGATGATTACCGATAATCATACGTTATCGTTAATCCGACCACCGCATCGCTGACGCGATCTCCTGCGTGGCGGCGTGCCCGCGAAGAAGCCCCACGAGGGAAGGTGTGACGTCCATGTGAAACGCGTTCGCCTGCAGTTGAGAATCGGATTTCACGAATCCACCTCGCTTTCTCCAAGAACGCTCGCGTAAATCACCGGGTCGGTCGCACTTTTGGTGCCGAAGAGCAGCACCGTGCTAGCGGATCCAAGGCCTAGCTTGCGAGCCAGCTGGTCGTTCTGCCGCGTGCCGTAGAGTGCCGCTAGTCCCGCGACGCCAGACTCGCCGGCGGTGTTTGCAAAACAAAATCGATCAACTACGATTCAACCCCAGACGCCTAAACCGAAATGCTAATGATGCCGGGGCAGCGCACTGGGGCGGGGGGCTCGTATATGCTGGAACAAGAGCGACAGCGGTGCGCGGTGTCACGTGCAATGTGCCAGCGAATGCAATAATATAGAAGGACACTCCATGCTGGAAGTGGTTTGCCTATACGAAGCCAAAGACATCCTCGGCGAAGGACCTATTTGGAACGAAGACGACAAGTCGCTCTACTGGTGCGACAATATCAGGCCTTCAATTCACCGCTTCACTCCCGCATCAGGGGAGACCAAGACTTGGCCAATGCCAGAGGAGGTCGGGTCGCTTGTGTTCCGTGAAAACGGCGGAATCGTAGCCGGTATGAAGTCAGGATTTTCTTTCCTCGATCTTGAGCGAGGCACTTTTGAGCATATAGTTTCTCCTGAGCCTGGGACGGACAACTGTTTGAATGACGGCAAACCCGACCGACGTGGCCGTTATTGGTGCGGCACTATTAATCGCGATCTCAAGACTCCCAACGGCGGGCTCTACCGCTTAGATCCGGATCGGACGTGCCACAAGATGGAGAGCAATATTATTGCTTCCAACGGCATAGCTTTCAGCCCCGACGATAAAACGCTGTATTTTGCAGACTCAAGACAGGATACTGTTTGGGCGTACGACTTTGATATAGACTCAGGGCATATCAGTAATCGCAAAGTTTTCATTTCGACTAAAGAGCTTCCTGGAAGGGTCGATGGCGCCACCGTAGATACGGCAGGCAACTATTGGTGTGCTCACATGCATGACTGGCACATCGCCTGCTACGATCCAAAGGGTCGTTTAGTGCGACGCATTAGGCTGCCCGTGCGGCATCCCACGATGTGTACTTTTGGAGGTGATGAATACAGCATTTTGTATGTTACCTCCGGCACTCGCTTTTTAAAGCCAGAAGAAGCGGAGTCCCAGCCGCAGGCAGGAGCGCTATTTGCGATCTATGGTGTCGGCGCTAAGGGCTTCGCGGAACCTCGCTTTGCAGGCTGAACGGAATCGCCCCGGCAATCGGTTCTTCGCTCGAAAATTATCGGCTACGGATCTGACGCACCTGGAGCAGCGTGAGTTTTCCTCGCTTGAGTTGATAGATGATTTTTCGCGATACTAATATTGCTCAACGCGATGGTGCCATTGATCCCATCGCAGTTTCAGAACCGTTCGCCGATGGAATTTTTCGGCTTCTTTGGCGAATTCATTCGGTGTAGCCCAGTCCAAAGCACCGTGGGGTCGGGTCTCGTTATACGCCACGCGCCACGCTTCGATCTTGGCCCGCGCGTCATCCAAAGACAAGAACCAGTGCTGGTTCAGACACTCCTGGCGCAGGCGGCCGTTGAACGCCTCGATGTGAGCGTTATTGGTCGGCTTTCCGGGACGCTGCAGGGCTGAGCGATGGCGGCGCGGCGGCGCTCGAACAACGATAGGCCTTCCTATCGATACAGCCGATGCACGCGTTTGTGATTGATACGCCAACCTTCCCGGCGCAGTACGACATGAATGCGCTGATAGCCGTAGCGTGCACGCGCTGCGGCGATCTCGTTGATGCGCATCACCAGCGGCGTTTGATCGGCCCGCCGCGATCGATAGTGATACACCGAACGCGAAATGCTTTAGAACCGCGCACGCGTGGCTGTGACTGGCACCGTACTTGGCCTGCAGGTCGTCAACCAGTCCGCGTCTGCGTGCGGGCGCTAGCCCAACGCGCTGTGCGGCCGCTCGCGGTTGTATTCAATACGCCAAGCCTCGATCGCCGTCTGGGCGTGCGCCAGCGTTAGAAACCAGTGTTCGTTCAGGCACTCATCACGCAGTCGGCCATTGAAGCTTTCCACGTAGGCGTTCTCATTCGGTTTGCCCGGTCGGATGAAGGCTAGCCGTACGCCGCAGCGGTAGGCCCACGTATCGAGCACCTGGCTTTCAAACTCCGGTCCGTGATCGATTCAGGCAGCCCACGCGATTCGGCCAACCGTTCCAGCACCGCGATCACGCGCAGCCCTGGCAGCGAGGTGTCGACTTCAATGGCCAGGCTCTCGCGCGTGCAATCATCGACGATTGTCAGACACCGCAGCCGACGCCCATTGGCCAAACCGTCAGCTACGAAGTCCATCGACCAACTAACGTTCGGTGCAGTGGGCTGGGGCAGCGGCCGGCGCTCAACCGGGCCAATGCGTTTGCGCTTGCGCCGCCGCACAGCCAGGCCGGCATCGCGGTACAACCGATAGGTGCGCTTGCGGTTGATCGGCATTCCTTCTCGGCGCAGCAACACGTGTAATCGGTAGCCATAGCGCCGCTTCTGGCCCGCCAGCTCGACCAGCCGCGCGGTCACTGCAGTATCGCCGCTGCGCTTGGCTCGGTAGCAGAACAATGAACGCGAGATGCCGATCAGCCCACAAGCCCGCGTCACGCCCAGCGGATGCATTTGCATCACGTGTCGTGCCGCTTCGCGCTTGGCCTGCGGGCTTACCACTTTCGGCTCAGCACATCCTTCAGTGCCGCCTTGTCGAGCTCGGCCTCGGCCAACAGTCGCTTGAGCTTGCTGTTCTCGGCTTCCAACTCCTTCAGCCGCCGCAGCTCGGCCACGCTCATGCCAGCGTACTTGGCCTTCCAGTTGTAGTACGTCGCATCCGAGATGCCGTGCTTGCGGCACAGCTCGCTCACCTTCGCACCGGCCGCGCCTTCTTTCAGCACGCCGATCATCTGCTCTTCCGTAAATCGTTTCTTCTTCACCGTCCGCTTCTCCTATCATGAAGCGGACTCTAAACAGCTACGGGACTATTTCAGGGGAGCACGTCGACTGGAGGAAGAAAATTCCAAGCTTAAGCGGTTAGTCGCCGATCTGGGCCTGGACAAAGCGATGAAATCTTGATCTTCAAATCGTGGTTCAGGCGCGCGTACTTGTCGTAGTCATCGCGCAACAACCGCGCTAACTGTTCTGTGACCCGCCGACCGGCTCGAGCGCTGACTGCGTGTAGCGATTGCGCGCCCACGGGTCTGCAAGCGCCTTCGCGATCTCGGCATTGAACTTGCAACGATGTCCGGGCTGGCTTTCGCCGGCACGAATGTTCCGATCACTGCTCGATCACCAATCCCTTGGCGCCGGCCTCCTCGTAAGTCGGCACCGCAGGCAGCGTAGGAGCGCGAGCCTTCGTGGACTGCGCAAGCAGTTTCAGCTGACCCGTCTTGTGAAAGCGCGACAGCACGGTGAACTCGAGCGAGCCGATTTT
>CAZKNV010000077.1:0-7836 GCA_964554145.1 uncultured Burkholderiaceae bacterium | reverse complement strand
ACTGCAGTGCCAGGGCTTGAGCTCGACGCGCGTGGCTGAGGCCAAGCCGGTGTTCGCGCGGCTGTTCAAGGAGTACGGCCTGCCGCTGCGCATCCGCACCGACAACGGCGTGCCGTTTGCCACCACGACGCTGGCGCGTCTGTCGTCGCTGTCGGCGTGGTGGGTGCGCATGGGCGTGTTGCCCGAGCTGATCGAGCCCGGCAAGCCACAGCAAAACGGACGCCATGAGCGGATGCATCGCACGCTGAAGGCGGAGACCACGCGACCGGCTGCCGCCAGCCTGCAAGCGCAGCAGCGCCGGTTCAATTCCTTTCGTGCCGAGTTCAACAACGAGCGGCCGCACGAGGCGTTGGAGCAGGCGACACCGGCGTCGTACTACCAACACTCGCCACGGCCGATGCCGGACGCTTGCCACCGCTGATCTATCCGGATCGCTTCGAGGTGCGCTACGTCAGCTACAACGGCGGCATCCGCTGGAAGAAGGACTGGGTCAACGTCTCGATCGTATGTGCGGGCGAGTACGTGGGCCTGGAGGAGATCGACGATGGGGTTTGGAACGTCTACTTCGGCGCGCTGCGCCTGGGCCGTCTGCACGAACGACACATGCGCATCGAGGATGCCTATGGACGATTGAAGCGGCGACAGCCCGCCACCGACACGACCTAGATGCAGGGGGCGCTGCCCCCTGCATCCCCCGACAAACACCGGAGGAAAATCCACAAGAGAAACTACCGAAGACAAAAGCGCAACACCAACCCTGTTACCCATGTCCCCAGACGCTTTTGTTACCTATCTCCCCGGCCGCTCAGTGTTGGTGTGTGCCGCGAAGCACGGATAGCTGGACGAGAAAAGCGTCTTAGCATGGAGCAGTTCTGGTGAGACACGCATTTGCTTCAGCGGGACTGCACTTCATGTTGACTTGCGCTCGGGCATTCGTTACTGCTGTCGACCAAGCGCTTCTTGCAGCTGCCTTCTTCGTGGCATCAGCCTCAGCGGCTACAAGCTGGCCGGCGAGGAAGTCGGCATACAAAAAGGCTGCTGCCGCTAAAATGAAGAGCGCTACCGCTATCGCAGTCAAGATGATGCCGAGCGGAATACCAAAAATGGTTGCGGTTGCTGCGCCGGCGGCGGCTAGAGAGACTCCTCCGGCGATTCCCAGGGTGACCGCGAGGCCAGCGAACGCGAGCATCTGGGTGCGAATAGCATCGGCCCGGCTTCGTGCCGCTGCTTCGTCTGCCTTTGCGTTGCATTCCATCTGCCGCGCGTTGTCCCAGGCGACGCAGGCCTGCGCGCAGCCGTCGGCAGATGTACTCCCTGGAAGGGTGATCGTCGCTGGACTCCCACCGTCGCCCACTCGTAAGCCCGAAACGAAAACAGCGCCCGCGACAACGATGATGAGGATGATTATTCCTATTACCATTTACATCTCCTTAAGTAATGTTGTATCAAGCGATACCGTAGTTGGAAAAAAAGCGAGCGTCCACAATTTCCACGAACAACATCGAAAGGGAGAGATGAAAACGAAACTGACGAACTTTCAGTGCTCTCCCTTCATCAAGCTCCTATCTATCATCGACCGTCGGTGGATCCGAGCAAAGGCACGGAGACACGAACAAGCAATCTTGTGCCTAAACGTTTGACATGAGGGGCGGGAAAAAGGCGCAGCCTTTTGAACGTCCTCTCGATGGAAGGGTCAGGCGGCACTCGGCGGTCACCCCTTCTTGTTGCCAAGAACGAGCAGTAGCCCGCCGATAACGATGGCTCCTATGCCTGCCCACATTGGGATATTGACGGTCTCCTTTTCCTTGACGGAGAGTTCGATTGGGCCAACTTTGACCGCCGTTGTGTCCTTCGTGTAGCTGAACCCGCCGTAGACCAAGCCGAGCACGCCGGCCACGATAAGCACGATGGCGATTAGTCTTGTGGTGTTCATCTGCTCTTGGTCTCCAATGAATGGCGCATTCTCTACCGTGTTTTATTAATTAGACATCACGCAACCTTCCCAACTGTACGACACAGCGGCACGGATTAAAGCCGATCGAATACGCAAGATCCGCCGGTCGCTCGATCTCCCACAACGCAAAGTCGGCGTTCTTACCGACTTCCAGGCTACCGGCCGATGTTTGTAGACCCAACGCATGCGCCGCGTTGATCGTCGCGCCGGCAAGCGCCTCAAGCGGAGTCAGCCTGAATAGCGTGCACGCCATGTTCATCGCCGTCAGCAGCGAAGTCAGCGGCGATGTGCCGGGATTGCAGTCCGTCGCGACTGCAATGCGCACGTCGGCTTTGCGCAGCGCAGCCACTGGTGGCGATCGCGTCTCGCGCAGAAAATAAAACGCACCGGGAAGCAGCACGGCGACGGTCCCGTGGTGCGCCATCGCGGCGATGCCATCGGTCGATACGTGTTCGAGATGATCGGCCGATAGTCCGCCGTAGCGCGCGACCAGCCGCGCTCCGCGCTGATCCGACAATTGCTCGGCATGCAGCTTGACCGGCAGGCCCAGGCGCTGTGCCGTTTGAAATACCCGCTCGGTCTGAGCCTCCGAGAAGGCGATCGACTCGCAAAACGCGTCGACTGCGTCAACCAAGCCCTGCTCCGCCAGCGCCGGCAACATGTGCTCGCATAGCTCGTCGACGTAGTCGTCGGCGCGCGCTGCATATTCAGGCGGCACCGTGTGCGCGCCGAGAAAGGTCGTTCTCACCGTCAACGGAAGCTCGCGGCCGAATCGGCGCGCGACGCGCAACATCTTCGCTTCCGCTTCGAGCTCAAGACCGTAGCCTGACTTAATCTCCAGCGTAGTCACTCCCTCGGCGAGCAAGGCTTTGATCCGCGGCAAGCTGGCGCGATAAAGGTCATCTTCGCTGGCCGCGCGCGTTGCACGCACAGTGGAAAGAATGCCGCCGCCGCTCTTTGCGATGTCTGCGTAAGTCGCGCCGTTAAGCCGCGCCTCGAACTCTTCGCTGCGATTGCCCGCGTAGACGATATGCGTATGGCAATCGATCAACCCCGGTGTGATCCAACCGCCCGCGCCATCGTGCTGCTCGTTCGCGCGCGCGCCGGCGGGCAAATCACTCAGCGGGCCTAGCCATGCGATCTTGCCGTCTTGAACCGCCAGCGCGGCGTTGCGGATTTCGCCATACGCACGCGGCGGCTCCATCGTTGCCAGGTGGACGTTGGTCCACAGGCTATCCCAGGCCACGCGCGACTCCGTTAGCGATGCGAGCGACGATACGCGCGGCCACCGCGGCGGTTTGATGATCGATATCGAAGCGCGGATTCATTTCGGCGATATCGGCCAGCCGCAGCTTGCGGCTGTCGATCACAAGATCGATCAGCGGCTCGACGATATCGAGCCCGATGCCGCGCACCGCCGGCGCGCTGACGCCCGGAGCGATCGCCGCAGGCAGCACGTCGAGACAGAACGTCAGGTAAACGTGATCGACTCCCGCAACAAAAGCCGCGAGCGCGTGCTGCGCGGACTGCATCTGTTCATCGAGTACAAAAACGACGCCGAGCTTCTGTGCACGCTCGAACAGTGCGCGCGTATTCGAATAGCGACTGACGCCGAAGCAGCCGTAACGAAACGGCCAGCCGCGTACCTCGCAATCGTGCGCGATCTGCAAGAACGGCGTACCGGAGTTGGCACGCTCGGCGTGCCGCAGATCGAAATGTGCGTCGAAGTTGACGATGCCGATGCGTGGCGCGTTTTGCTCGCTCGCGAAATGCGTCGCCAGTCCAACGAAAGTACCGAATGCCATTTCGTGCCCGCCCCCGAGCACGATCGGAAAGCGTCCGGCAGCGAGCTGTGCGGCAACGCATCTTGACAGTTCGATCTGCGCCGCTTCGAGTTCATCGCCCGCGCAAACAATATCGCCGGCATCGGCCAGCCGATCGCATTCGTGCACCGGCATATTGCGCAGCATGTGTCGGATCACCGCGGGCCCGCCGGCCGCGCCGGTACGGCCCTGATTGCGGGCGACGCCGGCGTCGCATGCGAAGCCGATCAACACGACAGTCCCAGCGTTCGTATCGCGCGCAAGCGGACGTATCGCCTGGTGCCAGCGCGGTGCGAGCGAGCCTTCGGCCGCGTCGATGCGGCCCTGCCAAACACTCATATCGATCGCTGGCATCATGCTCCCATCGGCACGAACAAATCGCTGCACTGCGCGCTGAGGGCGCCATCTAACACGCGACGCTTCTATGTCGGGCGCCAGAATGCGATCAACCTCATAGAACGCGATCTTCTCGCGTACGACGCGATGGACTCGTCGCAGCCGCGGCGATGTTTCGAGCGGACGATGGAAGTCGATTCCTTGCGCGGCGGCCAGCAACTCGATGCCGATGATCGTCGCGGTGTTCATCGCCATCTCGTGTAATCGCCGCGCAGCGAAGGTGGACATGCTGACGTGGTCCTCCTGGTTGGCTGAAGTCGGCAAGCTGTCGACGCTAGCTGGGTGCGCCAACGACTTGTTTTCCGATGCGACCGCGGCGGCAGTGACGTGCGCGATCATGAAACCCGAGTTGATGCCAGGCTCGCGCACAAGGAATGGCGGCAGCCCCGACAGCGTCGAATCGATCAGCAATGCAATGCGTCGCTCGGATAACGCGCCGATCTCGGCCAGCGCCAGCGCGAGCGTATCGGCGGCAAGTGCAACGGGCTCGCCGTGGAAGTTGCCGCCTGAGATTACCTCGTCGCTCTGCGAAAAGATCAACGGGTTATCGGTTACGGCGTTCGCTTCGATCAGCAGCGTGCGTGCCGCTTGCGCCATCAGATCGCGGCACGCACCCATCACCTGCGGCTGACAGCGCAGGCTGTATGGATCTTGCACTCGATCGTCATGCACCAAATGCGAAGCGCGGATTGCGCTGCCTGCGAGAAGCTCTCGATACATGTGCGCGGCGGCGATCTGCCCCGGCTGACCGCGCAGTTCGTGCAGTCGCGGATCGAACGGCGCATCGCTGCCCTTGGCCGCATCGACCGACAGCGCACCGGTAACGACGGCCGACTCGAACAAGCGTTCTGCGAGGAACAACCCATGCAGTGCGAGCGCGTTCGATATCTGTGTGCCGTTGATCAGCGCCAGGCCTTCCTTCGCACCCAACACCACCGGCGCGATTCGGGCTGCATCCAGCGCCTGCCGCGCAGGCACAAGCGCGCCATCGACTCTTACATCACCCTCGCCCATCAGCGCCAGCGTTAAATGCGCCAGCGGCGCCAGATCGCCCGATGCGCCGACCGATCCCTTCGCAGGAATGCAAGGCATGATGTCAGCGTTGTAGAGCGCGAGCAGCGTGTCGACAATCACCGGCCGCACGCCGGAATAGCCGCGCGCCAGGCTGCCGATCTTCATCGCCAGCGCAAGCCGCACGACTTCATCACGGAGCAACTCGCCGGTGCCCACCGAGTGCGAAAAGATCAGGTTGCGCTGCAGCTGCTGCAACCGGTCATCGGGAATTCGTGTCTTGGCCAATCTGCCGAAGCCGGTGTTGATGCCGTACGCCGCGTCACCACGCGCAACAATGCGCTGCACAGCCGCTGCCGACGCTTCGATCGCGACGCGCGAATCGGACGCCAAAGTCAGCGGCACGCGCGCCTGCCAGACACGGCGCAGGTGTGCGAGGCTCAAATGGCCCGGGTCAATTGTGATGGCCGTTGCGCTCGCCACCCTTAATTCGCCATAGGCAAATTAAGGCCGCTGCGCCGCGCACATTCGATCGCAGCTTCATAACCGGCATCGGCATGCCGCATCACACCGGAACCGGAATCGTTGACGAGCACGCGCGCCAGCCGCTTTGCGGCGGCATCGGTGCCGTCGGCAACGATCACGACGCCTGCATGTTGCGAGTAACCCATGCCGACTCCGCCGCCGTGATGCAGTGACACCCAGGTGGCACCGCTCGCGGTATTCAGTAGTGCATTGAGCAGCGGCCAGTCGGATACCGCGTCGGTCCCGTCCTTCATGCTTTCCGTTTCGCGGTTCGGGCTGGCGACCGAACCCGTATCAAGATGATCGCGACCGATCACGATCGGCGCCTTCAGTTCACCGGTGCGCACCATGTCGTTAAACGCGAGCCCGGCGACGTGCCGCTCGCCGAGGCCGAGCCAGCAGACGCGCGCCGGCAGCCCTTGAAAGGCGATGCGCTCGCGCGCCATATCGAGCCAGCGATGCACACGCACGTTTTGCGGAAACAGCTCCTTGATCTTGGCGTCGGTTTTGTAGATGTCCTGCGGATCGCCGGACAAGGCGACCCAGCGAAAAGGACCTCGGCCTTCGCAGAATAGCGGCCGGATGTAAGCCGGCACGAAACCCGGAAATGCGAAGGCGTTCGCAACGCCTTGATCGTGCGCGACTTGGCGGATGTTGTTGCCGTAGTCGACAACTTTGGCTCCGATCGTCTGAAAGTCGAGCATCGCCTGCACGTGCACCGCACACGAGCGCGCCGCTTCGGTTGATAGCAGCGCATGTTGACTCGCGTCCTGCTGCGCATCTTTCCAGCGCGCGACACTCCAGCCTGCCGGCAGATAACCATGCACCAGGTCGTGCGCCGAGGTTTGATCGGTGACCAGATCGGGAACGGTGCCGCCCGCTTTCGCGCGCTTCACCAACTCCGGCAACACCTCGGCTGCGTTGCCCAGCAAACCGATCGACACCGCTTCGTGCCGCTTGCAGTGCTGCGTTATCAGATCGATCGCATCGTCAAGATCGCGCGCTTGCTTGTCCAAATAGCGTGTGCGCAAACGAAAATCGATGCTTGCCTGCTGACATTCGATTGTCAGCGAAACAGCACCCGCGAGCGTCGCTGCGAGCGGCTGCGCGCCGCCCATTCCGCCGAGACCAGCGGTCAGGATCCAGCGCCCCGCCCAATCGCCGCCAAAGTGTTGGCGGCCGGCCTCGGCAAAGGTTTCGTAAGTTCCCTGAACGATGCCCTGGCTGCCGATATAAATCCAACTGCCTGCCGTCATCTGTCCGTACATGAACAGACCCTTGCGGTCGAGCTCGTTGAAATGCTCCCAATTAGCCCACTTCGGCACCAGGTTGGAATTGGCGAGCAGCACGCGCGGCGCATCGGTGTGCGTTTTGAACACGCCGACCGGCTTGCCTGACTGAATCAGCAGCGTCTCGTCGGCCTCGAGCTGCTTCAGGGTTTCGAGAATCTTGTCGAAGCAATGCCAGTTGCGCGCCGCGCGGCCGATGCCTCCATAGACCACCAGATGCTTTGGATTCTCGGCCACGTCCGGGTCGAGATTGTTCTGAATCATCCGGTACGCCGCTTCGGTCAGCCAGCTCTTGCAGCTCAACTGCGTGCCGCGCGGAGCGCGAATCTCGCGGCTCGGATCGAAGCGCGGGTCGGCTGCCTGCAGCGGGTTCTCGGTCGGTGCGTTCAACAGCATGTCCTCCGAAAAAGTGGAGGTTACCTCTTGGCGAGGTTATGCGTCGTCATGCCGCCCCGTCACAGCGCTTGGTAAGGCCGCGCTTGGGCTTCAGCCGGTGCCTCAAGCTGTCGAGCCAGGCTACAGCCTCTGCCTCCGATACAAACACGTCTCCAATCAGACCCCGGTTCACGGCAACGGTGACCCCAAACTTCTTCGGATCGATCATCTCAGGGCGAACGACCATCGCCAGGCGAACTGCTCCGCCGGCTACGCTTGCCCACTTCTCGGCGAAAAAGAACCGCTCGGCAATGCTGGGTGATTCGAAGCCGGTGAGAGAGGATGCGTTCGCCATGAGTTCGCAAATGCCTTGCGCACGGGCGTACGCAATCGCAGCGGTGACCATGTCCACCGCGGCTTCAAGCGACACGCAGCCGTTAGGCCGAAAGTACCCACGACCCGC
>CAZKNV010000076.1:0-7875 GCA_964554145.1 uncultured Burkholderiaceae bacterium | reverse complement strand
TATCGGCGTGCCCCAATAGCGCTGGCGCGAAATGCCCCAGTCGCGTAGCCGCCATTGCACTTGTTTGTCACCCATACCAAGCGCTTTCAAATCGGCGGCGATCGCATCGACCGCGGCTTCGTACATCAAACCGTTGTACCTGCCCGAATTGACGCACGCTCCGTGCTGCTTGTCTGCGTACCAGTGCTGCCAGGTATCGGCCGAAAACTCGCAGCCACCATCTGAAGGTGCCAGATGCGGCGCAACTGCGATCACCTCCCTGATCGGCAAGCCGTACTTTTTTGCAAACTCGAAGTCGCGTTCGTCATGGCCCGGCACGCCCATCACTGCGCCCTCGCCATAACCCATCAGCACGTAGTTGCCGATCCAGACTTCCAGCTTCTCGCCCGACAGCGGATGCGTGACGAAGAATCCGGTAGGCACGCCTTTTTTCTCCACGGTCGCAACGTTGAGCTCCGACACCGCACCGCGCTGGCACTCATCGATAAACGCAGCGAGCCCAGGTTCATCGCGCGCCAAACGCGCAGCGAGCGGATGCGCGGCGGCTATGGCGACGAACGTAACGCCCATGATCGTATCGGCGCGCGTCGTGAATACGCGCAACAGTTTTTGTTCACCGTCGAGCGTGTACGGAAAACCGAAGTTGACGCCGACGCTCTTGCCGATCCAGTTTTCCTGCATCGCCCGCACCTGCGGCGGCCAGTCGAGTTGTTTCAAGTCCTCAAGCAACTCATCCGCGTATTTGGTGATCGCCAGGTAGTAGCCGGGGATTTCGCGCTTCTCGACGACCGCATCCGATCGCCATCCGCGACCGTCGATCACCTGCTCGTTGGCCAGCACCGTCTGATCGACCGGGTCCCAGTTGACGATCTGCGTCTTGCGGTACGCGATACCGGATTCGAGCATTTTCAGGAACATCCACTGGTTCCAGACGTAAAAGTCCGGCTTGCATGTGGTGACTTCGCGCGACCAGTCGAAGGCGAGCCCGAGCGGCTCCATCTGCGACTTCATGTCGTCAATGTTGGCGTAGGTCCACTCGGCCGGCGGCACTTTCTTATCGATCGCCGCGTTTTCAGAGGGCAGTCCGAACGCGTCCCAGCCCATTGGCGTCATCACGTTGTTGCCGCGCATGCGCTGCACGCGATACAGCGCGTCGTTCAATGTGTAGTTGCGAACGTGGCCCATGTGCAACTTGCCGCTCGGATACGGCAGCATCGAGCAGACGTAGAACTTCGGCTTCGGCGTGCCGCTCGCGTCGACCGCATGTTCGACCGCGCGATACGCATCCGTCGCGCGCCAATGGCGCTGCGCCTCTGCCTCGATCGCCTGCGGTTCGTACTTTGGGCTCATCGAACGATTATATGGGCCTTAAACTCGCGGCCTCGATGAATTTGCTCGCCAACCTCAATGAGCGGCAACTCGCCGCGGTCACGCTTCCTAACCAATCAGCGCTGATATTGGCGGGCGCCGGCAGCGGCAAGACGCGCGTGCTGACCACCCGCATCGCCTGGTTGATTCAAACAAGGCAGGTGTCGCCGCAAGGCGTGCTGGCGGTGACGTTTACCAACAAAGCGGCCAAGGAAATGCTGACGCGGTTGTCGGCGATGCTGCCCATTAACACGCGCGGCATGTGGATCGGCACCTTTCACGGCCTGTGCAATCGGATGTTGCGCGCGCACTACCGCGACGCCGGGCTGCCATCGACCTTCCAGATTCTGGATAGCGCCGATCAACTCGGTGCGATAAAACGGCTGCTCAAGGCAAATAACATCGACGACGAGCGTTACCCACCGCGCAACGTGCAGCTTTTCATCAACAACGCGAAGGAAGCCGGGCTGCGGGCCAACGCGGTCGAAGTCAACGACGATTACAACCGCAGATTCGTCGAGTTGTATGCGTTGTACGACGCGCAGTGCAATCGCGAAGGCGTGGTCGATTTCGCCGAGCTGTTATTGCGCTGTTACGAGTTGCTCGATCGCAACGAGATCCTGCGCGAGCACTATCAGGGTCGCTTTCGCCATGTTCTGGTCGACGAATTTCAGGACACGAATCGACTGCAATATGCGTGGCTGAAGCAACTGGCGGGCAACGACAACGCCGTTTTCGCGGTCGGCGACGATGATCAATGCGTGGTTGCCGGTACCGAAGTCATGATGGGCGATGGAACGGTCCGGCCGGTCGAACAGATTCGAGTCGGCAACATCGTCAAATCATGCGTCGGCGGCGGCAAGATGGGGCCTGCGCGCGTTTGGAAAGTGCACTATCGGACCGAACAAACGCGGCTCGTCACGATTCGAACGCAAAAAGGCAGAACGCTGACGACGACGCCCGAGCATGTGCACTTTGCCGGCTATGCAGTCGGCCATATGCCGGCGCGTTTCTTCCTTTACATGATGATGAAGCCGGGGGTCGGCTATCGCCTGGCCGTCTCGGGCCATCGGCGTGCTCGCCACAGCAAGTATTTGCCGCCTGGCTTTCGCCATCGCGCGCGACAGGAAGGCGGAGAACAGATCTGGATCATCGGCACGTACGAGGGTGCGATTGAAGCGCACGAGGACCTTGCCATCATGTCGCTTAAATACGGTCTGCCGATGCGGGCGTTTACCGCGGGCCGCAAGCGCAAAGGCGAACCCGCGGTGCCGCGCGAATTTCTGGAGCTGAATACCGAGCGTGCCGCGAAGTGGCTTCTGGCCGATCGCGGTCTCGAGTTCGAACATCCGGACGACCGGCGTCGGCCGTCATACGGTGATGAAGGCGATGTAATCATCAGCATGTGCAGCGATTCGCGTCGCGCCAAACCCGATCACCGGATCTACGCACGCATCTGCAACGAGAAGGCCATGCACGAAGCCCAGGCAGCCGGTTTTGTGATGAAGCCGATTACCGAAGGCAAGGGCGGATGGGCGGCCAAGTTCTGGCGCAGAGAGTATGGCGACGCGATTGCCGAGGCGTCGCGCTTGCGCGCCATTTTGGGCGGACGGCTGATTCAGCGCGCACGACTCGGCAAAGGCTATCTGCCGTTGATTCAGGCGCAATATGTGCGCGCCGGCATGGCAGTGGCCGATGCGAAGGGCAGCTACGACATCGTGCGAGAGGTGGAATTGCATGAGGTCGAATCGCGCACCGTGTACGACCTCGACATCGAAGACTCACACAACTTTGTTGCTAACGGCATCGTTACCCACAACTCGATCTACGCGTTTCGCGGCGCTAACGTCGGCAACATGGCGGACTTTGAGCGCGAGTTTCGCGTGCAAAACCTGATCAAGCTCGAGCAAAACTATCGTTCGGTCGGCCACATTCTTAACGCAGCCAATGCGCTGATCGCCAATAATGTGCGCCGCCTGGGCAAGGATCTGTGGACCGATGCAGGCGAGGGCGAGCCGGTGCGCATTTTCGAGGCGCAAACGGACGGTTACGAAGCCGCGTGGCTGGTCGAGGAAATCAAGAGCCTGATCGCAGAAGGGCATTCCCGCAGCGAGATTGCGATCCTTTATCGCTCGAATGCGCAGTCGCGTGTGATCGAACACGCGCTGTTTAACGCGGCGATTCCGTATCGCGTTTATGGCGGGCTGCGATTCTTCGAGCGTGCCGAAGTCAAGCATGCGCTGGCGTATCTGCGCCTGATCGAGAATCCGGCCGATGACACCGCGTTTTTGCGCGTCGTCAATTTTCCGCCGCGCGGCATCGGCGCGCGCACATTGGAGCAGTTGAGCGATGCGGCACGCGCAAGTGATCAGACGCTGTATGCAGCGATCGGCGCACTGGCCGGCAAGGCGGGCGCGAACTTATCCGCGTTCGTCAAGCTGATCGACGCATTGCGCGCGGAGACTGCCAACTTGCCGCTATCGGAGATCGTCGATGCAGTGATTCAGCAAAGTGGGTTGATCGCGCACTATCAGACCGAAAAGGAAGGGCAGGAGCGGATCGAGAACCTGAACGAATTGGTCAACGCCGCGGCTGCGTTCGTGATGGAAGAAGGCTACGCCGCAGACGCACCCGGTGCGCAAAACGAGCCGGAGGCTGCACTGCTCTCGCCGCTCGCGGGATTCTTGTCGCATGCATCGCTCGAAGCCGGCGACAACCAGGCAGAGGCGGGACAGGATGCATTGCAGATGATGACGGTGCATTCGGCCAAGGGGCTCGAATTTTTCGCGGTGTTTGTCACGGGCCTCGAAGAAGGACTGTTCCCGCACGAGAACAGCATGAACGAAGCGGGTGGTCCGGAAGAAGAGCGCCGCTTGATGTACGTGGCCATTACACGCGCGCGGCAGCGGCTATACATCAGCTTTGCGCAGAGCCGGATGTTGCACGGCCAGACGCGCTACGGCATCAAATCGCGTTTTATCGAAGAGCTGCCCGAAGGCGCGGTCAAGTGGTTAACGCCACGTACGCGAGTTCGTGCCGGGGGGCGCTTTGGCCAATGGCACGATGCCGGCGTTGCGCCTGCCATCTCCACCGCGGTGGCGCGCGCGAAATCCACGCATGGTTTTCGCATCGGTCAGTCGGTGAATCACGCGCGATTCGGCGAGGGTGTGGTCATCAACCTCGAAGGCAGCGGCGATGATGCGCGGGCGCAAGTCAACTTCGGGCCGCAGGGCGTCAAGTGGCTGCAGCTTGCGATTGCAAAGCTGACTTGACAGTACCCGGCCCGGCCGCTGTTCAGTGCCAGTCACGTCTACAGCGGCAGCTCGAGACCGACCGAAATCTGACGGCTGCCCACGGGACTGGGCGCCCCTGTTCCGCTTTCACCCGAGTACTGGCCGCGCAGCGTGAAGCGGCTTCCTGCAGGCATCTCATCGACCAGGACCGCGAGAGGAGCGGTGAGGCCGACGGAAAAGGTGGTGCCGGCGTGCTCGAGGCCTTCCAGAACCCTCTCTCCATAGCGCGCCTCGGCCTCCATGCGAACCCTGGCGAAGCTTCGGCGCAACGTGATTCCGCAGGTCGTTTCCTCGAGTGTCGCCGGATTGAAGTACAGGTCCGCGACCTCGCGGCCGTTGGATTCCAGTGCACGATAGCCGGCTTGCAACGCCACGCCGAGTTGAGGCAGCAGTTCGTAATTGAGGCGTGCTTTGGTGATGGTGCGCGCGTTGCCGTCGGAGATTGGTTGATAGCCCGCCAAAGCGGTGGCGGTCAGCCCCGGCAGCAGCCGTTGTTCAACCGTTGCTCCGATGTAATTGGACGTCAACCCCTCGTCGAAAGCGCGCGGCGTGTCGACCCAGTCCGAAGCCGCGAGCACTTCGATGCCCGTCGAAGGTGCGAGGCGCCATGCGTGGCTCGCCTCGCCGATGAAGCGCGCGCGCCCGCGTGCGCTCGCCAGTGCCAGTTCGACCTGGGCATTGGCGGTGGCGGAAACGTCCTTCTCGCGATAGAGGGCTGACACCTTCGCCCCGAGGGCACTCCATCCCGCACCGTCACTGAACTGAATGCTTTGCACGCGCAGCGCGCGCGATTCGTCCGGTGAGCTCAGCCACGAGGCAGCACCGATCGATCGGCGCTGCACGGTGAACTGATCGATCCCGTTGCTCAGCGATCGGTCGACGAATCCCGGCGCGAGCTGTGACTCCGCCCTGGAAGGCGACGCAATAACCAGGATTGCGAGGCCGCACAGCAGCGGCGCGACCAATGAACGGAGGCGGATAAACGTCATGCGGGGGCAAGAAACTGATCGCAATGGTAGGTCGCGGTACATGATTGAGATGTGACGAGATGCTGGCCACTAACACCGTTTCTATATGAAACAGTAACGGTGCTGTGCCATGGCAGAGCGCCGTTTCCTCTTTCCCGCGCTGTAATGGGCGCAGCCACTGTTCGGCTCACGCGAACGGTTCGCATGGGCAGGAGGAAACGAGATGTAGCCGCCGTACGCGGCGATTCCAATTCAGATGGTCGGCGATGGCCGGCTGCGCCGGCTTGATTGGCCCGGCGGAGGCTTCACGAAATCTCTTTTCCGGGGCTTTCGATCAGGCTGCGATAAATCGGATACTGCGTTGCGTAGCCGACGCTGATCAGTACCAGCACGACCGGCGCGAAAAGCATCGACGCCAGCTGCGGTGAGGCGCCAAGAGCCTGTAGCGATTGCGTCACGATAAAAACTACGCCGAACGACAGCGCAGTAAGCGTCGCGGCCATCGTCAGGAAAGGCCAGCGATTGCGCCAGCAGGCGAAAAACGAAAAGAACAACGCCTTGCCGACCGGGTAGTCGTGCCAAGCGACGAGCTGCGGTGCGAACCACGTCAGCATAAGAATCGGCAGATACAAAAGCGTCGCCACGACGATCGCATCCCATGGAAAGTTCTGTCCGGCCGACGCTGCGTCGATCTGCCCATCGACGATCTTCCAGTTAGCCAGATCATCGGCAGCGAGAAAAGAAACCAGCGCTACCAGCAACAGCACCATCGCAGCGTTGACGAAGCCCAGGCGGGCCAGTGCCTTGCGTTGACGCGAATCGCGAAACGGTTCCGCCATCAGCGTCGGCATCGGCATCACGCCGCGCTCTGCTTCGCGCCCGGCAAGCGTCAGCCCGATCGTGCCGAACGGAACCAGCACGGCAGCCAGCGGCATGCCGATCAACGGCAAGTAGGCAAGCAGCGAAATGGCCATCGTGTACAGGATGACGAGCGCAGTAAACGCGAATGGCTGACGGCGGTACAGCGCAAGGGCGTCGCGCAGCCACGTCAAACCAGCGCTCGCAGGCAACGTCTTAACGACCATGGCTTACCGAGCGACCCAAGGCAGCGTTGCATCGACCGTTCTGCGCTTCAGGATGCGTTCGAAATGGCCAGGATCGTGCGGAGTCAGCAAGTGTGCGGGGCGCGGCAGATAGTAGTCGTACAAACGGGAAATCCAGAATCGAAGCGCCGCAGCGCGCAGTGACGTGCGCCAGCATTCGTGTTCGTCCTCGGTCAACGGCCGCACCGCGTGGTACGCATCGAGCATCGCCTGTGCCCGGGCTGATTCGAATTGGCCAGTGGCCTGCACGATGCACCAATCGTTCATCGTGACCGCGAGGTCGAACAGCCAGATCGAGCAGCCGGCAAAGTAAAAATCAATGACGCCGCCGATGCGGTCAACCTCGCCGTCGCGCACCAGCAGCACGTTGTCGCGAAACAGGTCGGCATGAATCGGGCCGACGGGGAGCTTTTCGAAGCGCGCGCTGCGAAAAAATGAATCCTGGAGTATCAGTTCCTCGGCCAACGACTGTACGACATCGTCCGGAACGTAGGGCTCGAGCTTCGGCACTACGGCTTTCCACCATCCGATGCCTCGCAGATGCGGCTGAAACGGCGCGAAATCCTGTCCTGCTAGATGCATGCGAGCCAGAAATTCACCCACCATGGCGCACTGCGCCGCGGTCGGATCGATAGTGGCCTTGCCGGGTAGCCGGGTTACCAGCGCCGCCGGCTTGCGCTTCAGTTCGGCCAGCAATGCGCCGGTGCGAGTCGGCTGCGGCTCAGGCACCGGCAGTCCTTTCTGCGAAAGATGGCGCATCAGCTGCAGGTAAAACGGCAACTGGTTGCTCGTCAGTTGCTCGAACACCGTCAACACATAGCGGCCGCGATCGGTGGTGACGAAGTAATTCGTGTTTTCAATGCCGGTGTGGATGCCGCGCAGATCGACGAGCTCTCCGAGCGAGAACTGGCTTAAAAATGCGTTGACTTCGGCGCGCGACAGCGCGGTAAACACCGCCATCGCTCAGCAGCCTGGTGCAAACCTACTGCGCGTCCCGATCTTGGCCTTGCAGGCCGCAGCGCTGCGAGACGCAGCGCCTCCTCGCCCTGTCCGAGCCTGCGCAGGCAGGCTTGGAGCCGCAGGTCTCGGCCTGCGGTGCTCAACGTACCTCCGTACGCCTGCGCTCCTCGGCGCAACCTCGGG
>CAZKNV010000075.1:0-7909 GCA_964554145.1 uncultured Burkholderiaceae bacterium | reverse complement strand
ATCCGTGGGGCGAGCCGTACAAATTCCTGAACCCCGGCGTGCGCGGCGAGATCGATGTGTTCTCGCTCGGACGCGATCGCGCCAACGGCGGCGAACCGAACACGCCGGACGCTGACATAGGCTCGTGGCAGCTATAGCGCTCGACGCTTTGCACGGACGTGCGCGCGGGCGACGCGCGCTCGGTTTTACGTTGCTCGAGCTGATGGTCGTGATCGTGCTCGCGGGCATCTTGATTTCGCTCGTCACAGTCAACATCGCGCCCGATCCGCGGCAGCAACTGCAGCGCGAGGCGCAACGCGTCGGGCAATTGATGGCGCTGGCCGCCGACGAGTCGCGCATTCGACAGCAACCGATCGTGTGGGAAGCCGATCTGCGCGGCTATCGCTTCGTCACTGAGTCCGGCGGCGAACGGCGTCTGTTAAGCGACGACGATCTGCTGCGTGAACGGGCCTGGGAAACGCCGTTGACACGCCTGGCGGTGCTCGACAACGGCGGGCCGCAGCCGGCGCAGGTGCTGCTCGGCCCGGGTGCGCCGCCGGCGCGAGTCGCCATCGCGCGCGAGTGGATCCAGCCGCGCTGGCGGCTTGAGCTGACCAGCGAAGACGGCTCCGTCCACGTCGATTTCGACGAAGCGGGCCGCGCGATTCTCGCCGCGGACCAGGGGGCGGCAAAGTGATGCGAAGGGTCACGAAAAAGCGCGGCTTCACGTTGCTGGAAGTGCTGGTCGCGCTGGTCATCATCGGCGTTGCGTTGGCAGCGTCGATGCGCGGCGCCATGTCGCTGACCTCCACCGCGGAGTACACCCGGCAAAAGCTGCTGGCGACGCTGACTGCGGAAAACCGGCTGCTCGAACTGCGCCTCGGGCGCGAACGTCTGGAGCCCGGCGAGAGTGTGCTTGCATGCGAACAGGGCGGCGTCAGCTTTACCTGCTCGCAGGCCGTCAAACCGACTCCGAATCCGTTTTTTCGCAGAGTCGAAGTCCGGGTGTTTCGCCAGGACGACCAGGGTAATCGGTTCCAACTGGCCGAGCTGATGACCGTGATGCCGACCAATCAATGAACACCAGAGTCATCATCGCGCGCGGATTCACGTTGCTCGAACTGCTGGTCGCGATCACGGTGCTGTCGATCGTGTCGATGATCGCCTGGCGCGGGCTCGACTCGCTGGTTTCAACACGTGAGCGGCTCGAGCCGGAAGTCGACGAGGTGCGTGCGCTTCTTACCACCTTCGGCCAGATGGAGCGCGACCTGACGCAGATCACGAATCCGACGTTTCTCGGGCTCGCCACGTCGCCGCTAAATGTTCGCGTGGTCGATGGCGCACAGTTGATCGAACTGGCGCGAGTTGCAAGCCCGGTCGCCGATCGCGCGACCGAGGTGCAGACGGTGTTCTACCGCGTCGTCGACGGCACGCTGATGCGACAGGCAACGCCGCCGTTACCGGCGTTTGACCGCACGAATACCGAGAATTTCGAAACGGCACGCCTGCTGCGCAACGTGCAGTCGATGAGCGTGCGCCTGTGGCAGGTTCCGACCGGTTGGGTATCGCCGGCTGAATTCGATGCTTCGCAGACGGCAAGCGTGGTTCCTGTTGCGCCGGGCGCACCTCCACCCACGCCCGGACTGCAGCCGCAAGCCACTACGGCAGCGCCCGGCATCGAGGTCACGCTGCTGCGCACCGACGGCAAGGCATTCCGCCGCGTTTTTTTGGTGGGCGCATGAACGAGCGCAGATCAAAAACCGCACAGCGAGGAGCAGCCGTGCTGATGGCACTCTTTGTTGCAGCTCTGGCGACATTGATCGTCACCGGCCTGTTCTATCGCCAGTTCGTATTGCTGCGAACGATCGAAAACCAGCAGCTCACGTCCCAAAGCCGCTTGCTGCTGCGCGGCGCTCTCGACTGGGGCCGCGCAATTTTGCGCGAGGACGCCAACCGCTCGCAGTACGACGCACTCAGCGAACCGTGGGCGCAGCCGCTGGCCGAAACGAGGCTCGATCAGTTGGGCGAAAGCGCATCGCTGGCTGCGCTGGCAACGATTGCCGGCTCGATGGAAGACGCGCAGGGCCGGCTCAATTTGCGCAACCTGGTCGAGAACGGGCAAGTGATCGAAAGGGAACTCGACGCGTTACGCCGGCTCGTGTCGCTGCTGCAGTTGCCGGAGCAGACCGCCGATCTGATCGCGCTGCGAATGGTGCAGGCAATGCCGCCGCCGCTGGCGCCTGATGAGACGGGCAGGATTTCCGACGCTGAAATCAGCGAGCGCGACAAGCCGCGCCCGTTGCCGCTGATGCTGCCGCAGGACATCGCGGGCATTGCCGGCATCGATCCAGCGGCGGTGCCAAGGCTTGCTCCCTACATCGTCGTGCTCGACGAGCGCACGCCCCTTAACGCCAACACCGCAGCGCCCGAAGTGATTGCCGCACGCGTGCCCGAACTCACTTTGACCGAAGCGCGCACCCTGGTGGCCGAGCGTGACCGTATTTCGTATTTCAACAACACCGGCGAAGTGCGGACGCGTCTGGGCAACAAGGGGGCGCTGGTGACCGACTCCGAGATATCGACCGCATCGCGCTTTTTCTTCATTCGCGGCGAAGTGAAGCTGGACCGCGCCATCACGCGCATGGAGGCGTTGGTCAAACGCGCGATTCCCGGACAGGGACAACAAGCGGTGACCGTGCTGTGGACCCGCGAGATTTGAGACTGCCTATGAGAGATCGATCGCTGCAACGCCTGCTCATTTTCCTGCCACCGCGGCTCAGCGCCGGCGAGCGCACGCAATTCGCCTCCGGTACCGTCGTGCCCTACGTTGCGCTGTCCGGCCGCGAATCGACGCGCGGCGAAGCGCCGGTGGCATTGCTGCCAAAGGCGGGCGCGGTCGACCTCGTGTTCGATTCGAGCGATGTGTTTATCACCGCGATTGAAGCGCCGAAGCTCTCCGAAGGCAGATTGCGAATGGCGCTGCCGAATATCCTGGAAGATCGTCTGCTGGCCGATGCGACCGATTGCCACTTCGCATTCAACGTTCCGCGCGGCGGCACCGGCACGACGACCATAGCGGCGCAACCGAAGATGTCGGTAGCAGTCATCGATCGCGGCATCCTGACGCGCGCACTCGATGTCGTGACCGAAGCCGGCTTCAAGGTGCGCGCGGCCTACAGCGAGATCTACACGGTGCCCGCACCCGCCGCGGGCGTGCTGTCGGTCCGGGTCGATCGCGGCCGCGGCATTGCGCGCTCGGCGACGCACGACGGCTTCGCATTCGACCTCAGCGACGACACGGTTCCGCCGGCACTGGCGCTGGCGGTGCGGCAACTCGGCGTCAAGCGCATTCAGGCATTCGGGCGCGACGGTGCGCGTATGAGCCCGCTCGCCAAGGCATTGAACATACAGCACGACGTCAATGCGCAGGAAGCCGATCCGGCGAGCACCGAGACGGGAGTCAGCCTGCTGCAGGGCGCGTTTGCGCAGGGCGGAATGATCGGCAGCTTCATCGGCAGTTCGAAGCTGTCCCTGTCGAGCCATGAGGTGCGCGTTCCGCTGCTATGGATTGCCGCCGGAGCAGTCGTCGCGGTTGCCGGCATGAATGCCTACCAGCTGAAACTTGCAAGCGAAGAAAAAGCGATCCGCAGTCAGATGGAAACGAACTTTCGCTCGACGTTTCCGGAAGTCACCACGGTGGCGGACACCACGGTGCAAACCAAGCAGAAGCTGGCGGAACTGCGGGCGCGCGCCGGCATTGCCTCGGCCAGCGATTTTTCGGTGCTGAACGCGCGCACTGCGCTGCTGCTGTCTGCCGCGCCGGTCGGCAGCGTTGCCGGCATGGAGTATCGCGACGGTGCGTTGAAGGTGAAATTCAAACCGAGCGTTACGGACAACCCGGCATTGCAGAACAGTTTGCGTTCGGTCGCCCTGCAACAGGGATTGAATATTCGGTTCGAAGCCGACGGCTCGGCGCGCATTACCGCTGCGGGGGCCTAATGGAAGCACTAAGACTTTTCTGGGCCGAGCGTGTACCGCGCGAGCGTGCGATTCTGCTGATCGGCGGCGCAGCACTGCTGGCAGTGATCGTGTTCCTGGTGCTGATCGAGCCGGCGTACACCGGCATCGGCCGCCTCGAACGCAGCCTGCCGCAACAGCGCGCCGGCGCGTCCGAGCTCGATTCGTTGCTGTCCGAAGTCAAGACGATGCGAGCGCGGCCGCAGGTGGCGTCGGTAGCCGGCGGCGATGTACGGGCTGCGGTCGATACATCGCTTGGCCGGGCGGGCATCAAGGCCGCGCGCATCGTTCCGCTGTCCGACGGCGATCTGCAACTGACCTTTTCCGATGTGCCCTATGGCAGCTGGGCACCGTGGCTGGCCGGCATCGAACGCGAACTCGGTGCCCGTGCGACATCGGTCACCATCACCGCGCGCGATAAAACTCCGGGCAATGTCGATGTCGAGCTTGCGTTGCGGATGGCGCGCAAGTAACGAGCGGATGAACGCGGCGAACAGTGCGCACCTTTTACTTCGTCATTGCGGCGCTGCTGGTTCTGCTGTTCACGGCGCTGGTCATCGCACCTGCCCAGTGGGCGGCCGGCTATGTAGGTTCAGCCACCCGTGGCCGGGTCGAGCTGGCCGAAGCCAGCGGCACGGTGTGGAACGGCTCGGCGGTCGTGGTGCTCGCGTCGCCGGCCGAGACCGGTGCATCACGCGCCAGCTTGCCCGAGCGCTTGTCATGGCGGTTAAGCCCGTGGGCGTTATTGGCCGGGCAGATCGATTTGGCGTTGACGCATCCATCCGCGTTAGCGCAGCCTTTGACGATCGATGCGGCGCTGGTCGGCCGCACCCTGACGTTGGGGCCGACGACGTTGCGACTACCCGCATCGTTGCTGGTCGGACTTGGAGCGCCGTGGAACACGGTACGGCCGGGTGGCATCCTGACGGTTTCATGGGATCGTCTGGCAGTCGAACCGGGTCGCTGGCAGGGCGGAATAAACGGCGAGTGGCAGTACGCGTCGAGCGCTTTGACACCCGTTTCTCCGATGGGTCACTACCGCGTGCAAACCAACGGCGTCTGGCCGGGAACTCAACTGGAATTACTAACCATTTCGGGTCCCCTGGAGCTGAAGGGCAGTGGCACAATCAACGAGGGTGGGCGCTTACGCTTCACCGGACGTGCACAAGCAATGGCCGGCACCGACCCTGGTGTCAAGGCGCAACTGACGGGGCTGATCTCGCTGCTGGGGCGGCGCGACGGCGAGGGATCTCTGTTGAACTTCGGTGGTTGATATAAAGCCTATGTCAGGCAGGCGCCATTTCTTGTTCCGCTCAGTCGCATTGGCCTGCGCATGGCTGATGACGACCACCACGGTTATCACGCCGGCCTTTGCGCAAACGTCGCGCAACAAGCCGCCAGCAAAGCCATCGCAAACTCAGTCTCAGCCTCAGCAAACGCAGCAGGAGTCGGGCCGCGAAGACGCGGTGCTGCTGAACTTCGTCAATGCAGATATCGACGCCGTCGTGCGTGCGATCGGGCAATACACCGGCCGCACTTTCGTGATCGATCCAAGAGTCAAGGGAACGCTGTCGCTGTCAACGGAACGCCCGGTGACTCGGCAACAGGCCTACGACCAACTTCTCACTGCATTGCGGCTGCAGGGATTCACGATCGTGCAGACCGGCAATGTTGCGCGCGTGGTGCCGGAGGCCGATGCCAAGTTACAGGGCGGCGCCGTCATCATTCCAAAAGGCTCGGCCCCGAGTGGCGACCAGCTCGTAACGCAGGTGTTCCGGCTGCAATACGAGTCGGCCACTGCGATGGTGCCGATCCTGCGGCCGCTGATCGCGCCGAATAACACGATCTCGGCCTATCCGCAGAACAACACGCTGGTCATTACCGACTACGCCGATAACCTGCGTCGCATCCAGCGGATTATCGAATCGATCGATACGCCGGCCACCAGCGATGTCGAGATCATCCCGGTGAAAAACGGCCTGGCGCTGGAGATTGCCACCGTCGTCAATCGGGTACTCGACGAAGGCGCACGCGCGGCCGGACAAGCGACCGATGCCGGGCAGCGCATCTCGATCCTGGCCGAGCCGCGCACCAATTCGATCATCCTCCGGGCGCCGAGTCCGCAAAGACTGCAGCTTGCAAAAAGCCTGATCGCGCAACTGGACAAGCCGGCACTGACGCCGGGCAACATCAACGTCATTCATCTGCGCAACGCCGAAGCGGTGCGCCTGGCGCCGCTGCTGCGCGCGATCATCGGCGCCGATGCGTCGTTTGTGCCGCAAGCCGGTGGCAGCGGGCTTTCACCGAGTACCGGAGGAGGCCTTGGGGGACAGGGCGGCATGCCTGGATTGCCCGGACAGACTGGGCAGTCGTTCGGAACCCCTGCCAGCACTGCGCCGGGCGTTGGCCAAATCGCCGGTGGCGGAGCGGGCGGAGGCGGCACGGGCGGATTAGCCGGAATGATCCAGGCCGATCCGGCGACGAATTCGCTGATCATCACCGCACCAGAGGTACTGTATCGAAACATCCGCGCGATCGTCGACAAGCTCGACACGCGTCGCGCGCAGGTCGTGATCGAATCGCTGATCGTCGAGGTGACGGCCGATAAGGCCGCCGAGTTCGGTATTCAGTGGCAGGCGCTGGGCGCGATCGATGATTCGGGCACCAGCGTGATCGGCGGGACCAACTTCGGTGGCGCGGGCCAGAACATTATCGGCGCCGCGCAGAACATCGGATCGCTGGGCCCGGGCTTGAATCTTGGCGTGGTGCGCGGCCGGATCAACATTCCCGGCATCGGCGAGGTCCTTAACCTGGCATTTCTGGCGCGCGCGCTGCAGACGAACGCCGATGCGAACATCCTGTCGACGCCGACGATTCAGACGCTCGACAACGAGGAGGCCAAGTTTCTCGTCGGCCAGAACATTCCGCTGATCACCGGCTCATTCGCGCAAGGCGCTGGACAGGGAGCCGGCGTCAACCCGTTCCAGACCTTCGAACGGCGCGACATCGGTTTGCAGCTGCGCGTGAGGCCGCAGATTTCCGAAGGCGGCGTGGTAAAGCTGGCCATTTATCAGGAACTGTCGTCGATCCAGAACACGCTGACGGCGGCGCAGGGCGGCATCATTACCAACAAGCGCAGCTTCGAATCGAGTGTGCTGGTTGAAGACGGCAACATCGTGGTGTTGGGCGGCCTGATCGAGGACCGCGTCGACAACAGCAAGAGCAGCGTGCCCGTTCTGGGCGATCTACCGTTTGTCGGTGGCTTGTTTCGCTACGAGAATCGCGGCCGGCGCAAGACCAATCTGCTGGTGTTCCTGCGGCCGTACGTGGTGCGCGACGAAAGCACGTCGTCGGCCCTGGCGCTCGATCGCTATGACTACATCCGCGGCCAGGTCGCTTCCACGACATTGCCGGAGAACATGATCTTTCGCGATATGCAGGGCCGTCAGCTGCCGGCATCGCCGGCCGTGCCACCATCGATGCGTCGTTCGCAAGATGGCAACGGCACACCGGCGACCGGAGCGCCTACCCCTGCACCCGGTGCCGAGCCGTCTTCGGTGCCGCGCTCGCCTGAAGCGGGTCTCGGCGCACGCACCGAGCGAAGCGGACCGCCGGCGCCGATCATCGATGTGCCGCCACCCTCCGAGCCGCCGCCGGTCCCTGCGCCCGCTCCGATCGCACCGAGATCAGAAGCGCCTGCATCGACGGTTGCAACGTCTCCCGCTGTGACGGCTCCGGTTCCAGCGCCGGCAAGTCCGATTGAGCCAACGCCAGTGCCACCGCCAACAGCGGCCGTAGTGCCACCGCCTCAGCCCGCGCCGGTACAAGCCTCGCCGGCGCCGGCACCTGTTGCACCGGCCACGGCCCCGGCCCCGCCCCCGCCGGCACCTGTTGCACCGGCCACGGCCCCGGC
>CAZKNV010000074.1:0-7980 GCA_964554145.1 uncultured Burkholderiaceae bacterium | reverse complement strand
CGCGCCGCACACGATCGGCGAGGTTGCCGTGGTTGCGCAACTGACGATGTGCGAGTCGCCCACCGCGCGTTCGAGGTCGGCCACGGCTTCGGCCGGCAGGCCTTCGTCGCGCAAGGTCAACGCGAGGGATTGCGCGCGTTCGCCGGTGCGCCCCCAGATTGAAAGCCGCTCGATATCACGGCCGCTGCAATGCGCATGTGCCATGAACCGCGCCAACCGGCCGGTGCCGACGACCAAAACGTTGCGCGCATCGTTGCGAGCGAGATAGCGCGCCGCCAGCAACGATGCCGCCGCAGTGCGACGCAACGTCAGCGCTTCGCCATCGATGACGGCACGCGGTTCACCGTTCGCGCGATCGAATAACACGTAGAGCGCGCTGACCGTCGATGATCCACGCTCGCGATTGCCGGGAAACACCGTCACCAGCTTGGCGCCTATGGCACCGCCATCGCCCGCGCTCCACGCCGGCATCAACAGCAACGAATCGGTGGCTGAAATCGCATGAGCGTGGCGCAGCGGCGCTGTCGTCGTACCCTGCAGCGCCGCCGCGATCGCATCGGCCAGCGCCTGCAGATCCAGAGCGGCGTGGACTTCCTCTGCCGAGTAGAACCGCACGGAAGCCAACTAAACACCGGCAACGTAGCTGCCGGATTTGCCGCCGTGCTTCTCGAGCAACCGAACCTCGCCGATCACCATGCTGCGGTCGACCGCCTTGCACATGTCATAGATCGTTAGCAAGCCGATCTGCACCGCTGTCAGCGCTTCCATCTCGACCCCCGTCTGGCCATGGGTTTCGACCTGCGCGCGACACTCGATCGAGTTCGACGCCTGCCGCATATCAAAGTCGATTGCAATTTTCGTGATCGCCAGCGGGTGGCACAGCGGGATCAGTTCCGACGTGCGCTTTGCACCCTGAATCGCCGCGATGCGTGCGACACCGAGCACATCGCCCTTTTTTGCACTGCCCGATTTGATCAACTGCAGCGTCGCCGGCTGCATCGAGATTCGCCCGGCCGCCACTGCCACACGATGGGTGACCGCCTTGTCGCCGACATCGACCATCTGCGCCTGGCCTGCGGCGTCAAAGTGAGTGAGCGAATTCATAGGCAGTTTGGGGTGGAACGAAACATATAACTGGCTATCATACAAACGCGAACTTAAAGCGGATTGCCCCGGTCATTTTCGCCCTTCACGTGCGCACATTCCGACTCATTGTCGTCCTCCTGATCGCCTTCGTGCTGAATGCGCCGCCGACGCTGGCGCAGTCGATCGATCTGCCCTCGCTGGGCGATGCCGGCAGCGAGGTGCTGCCCCCGGCGACCGAGCGCCGCCTGGGCGAGCAGATCATGCTTGAAGTGCGGCGCGATCCGAACTATCTGCCCGACACCGAAACGTCGGAGTATCTGAATCATCTTGGCTATCAGCTGGTGGCCGTCAGTCCGTCGAGCTCGCTCGACTTCGTCTTCTTCGCAGTGCGCGATCCGATGTTGAATGCCTTCGCCTTGCCGGGCGGATTTATCGGCATGCACACCGGTCTGGTGATTGCGGCTCAAAGCGAATCCGAGCTGGCCGGCGTGATGGCTCATGAGATCGGTCACGTGACGCAGCGGCACATTGCCCGCATGATCGCCAAACAGCGCGATTCCGCCGTGCTCGCGCTGGGAGCGCTGCTATTGGCGCTGCTTGCCTCGCGCGCAGGCGGCTCGTCGAGCGGCGATGTGGCGCAGGCGGCGATCGTCGGCACCCAGGCCGCCTTGATCCAGCAGCAACTGAATTTTTCGCGCGAAGCGGAGCGCGAGTCGGATCGAGTCGGGTTTCAGATGCTGACCGAAGCCGGTTTCGACGGCCGCGGCATGGAGGCGTTCTTCGGCCGGCTGCAAGCGGGTACGCGCCTTTACGAAAGCGCGGCGCCGGCGTACCTGCGCACCCATCCGATGACCGTCGAGCGCATCTCGGATATGCAGAATCGCACACGCAATCTGCGCGTGAAGCAGCGCCCGGACAGCCTGGATTTCAATCTGATTCGCGCCCGCTTGCGAGTGCTTCAGGAGTCGTCCACACAAGGCTGGCGTGACGCACTCGAATACTTCAACGGGCAGCTGAAGAATCAAACGACTCCGTCCGAAATAGCCGCCCGTTACGGCACCGCCGTCGCAGCTTTGAAGCTGAATCAGCCGCAGCTCGCCGTGCAGGCAGCGCAGGCGGCGCGCCGGCTATCGCCGGCGCCTTCGCCGATACTCGACAAGATCGTTGCCGAAGCCAGTTTCTTCGCTGCCCGCAACGAGGAGGAGCGCGCCGCGGCGGTCAAACTCGCCAGCGATGCTGCGACCCGCTTTCCGCTATCGTCGCTTGCGGTGAGCCATTATCTCGATGTTTTGAATCAAACGAACCAGCATGAGGCAGCCATCGGGTTCCTGCGCAAACAGGAGGCGATCCACCGCACGCAGCCCGCGTATCACGGCCTGATGGGTCGTGCTTATGCGGCGCTGAATCGCCGCTCCCTACAGCACCAGTCGATCGCGGAGATGTACGCCTTGCTCGGCGCGCCGCAAGCCGCGGTGGGGCAGCTGGAGATTGCACGCCGTGCCAATGACGGCGACTTTTATACGATGTCGGAGATCGACGCCCGTCTGCGCGATTTGCAGGCTGAAGTAAAGCGCGATCTGGAAAACATCAGGGAAGCTTCGCGGCGCGGACCGGAGGATTCGCGGCGTTGAATGCGGCGTCCGTACAATCCGGGTTTTGTGCGAGCTTCGCGCGTGTCCGAACCAGCAATGAAATCCGAAAATGAATCACTGATCGCTGCGACTGCGTCTGCCGGACAGCCGATCGAAACCGATGCGGTGATTATTGGCGCCGGTCCGGTCGGACTGTTTCAGGTATTCGAGCTCGGCTTGCTCGAAATTAAGGCGCACGTGATCGATTCGCTGCCCGAAGTCGGCGGCCAGTGCACCGAGCTTTATCCCGACAAGCCGATTTACGACATTCCGGCGATACCGGTATGCAGCGGCAAGGAGTTGACCGACGCACTGCTAAATCAGATCAAACCGTTCGGCGCGACGTTCCATCTGGCGCAGGAGGTTGCGGCCGTGCAGAAACAGGACGACGGTCGCTTCTACGTCGAAACCAACAAGGGGACGCGTTTTACTACGAAGGTCGTGATCGTTGCCGGCGGCGTCGGATCGTTTCAGCCGCGCACATTAAAGGTCGAGGGGATCGATCGATTTGCCGGCACGCAGCTCCATTACCGCGTCAAGGACCCTGCGCAGTTCGCCGGCAAGAGCCTCGTGATTGCCGGCGGCGGCGACTCTGCACTCGACTGGGCGCTGAATTTCGTCGGCAAGGCTGAAAGCGTCGTGCTGGTCCATCGGCGCGAAGGTTTCCGCGCAGCGCCCGCTTCAGTGGCGAAAATGAAGGCGCACTGCGAACGGCACCAGATGCAGCTGCTGCTGGGCCATGTCAGCGGTTTCCAGGAAGACGATTTGCAGGACGGCGGGGGCCGAATGACCGAAGTGCGCATTGCATCGCCTGACGGCCTGACCCGGCGCGTGCCGCTCGATCATCTGCTGGTGTTTTTCGGACTATCGCCAAGGCTCGGTCCGATCGCCGCATGGGGACTCGACCTCGATCGCAAGCAAGTGCGGGTCGATACCGAAAAGTTCGAAACCAACGTTCCCGGAATTTTTGCTGTCGGCGATATCAACAGCTACCCGGGCAAGAAGAAGCTGATTCTCTCCGGCTTTCACGAATCCGCGCTCGCCGCCTTCGGCGCCACGCGCTACGTGTTTCCGGATCGCAAGGTGCACCTGCAGTACACGACAACCAGCCCGAAGCTGCACAAGCTATTGGGCGTCGAGTCGCCGACGCTCGATTAACTTCGTTTCGACGATTGTGGCTTCCGCATAAAACCAAGCACTTCAGGCACGCGGGCCGATTTGATGTGCTCGATCTCCACATGATTTTCGTGGTTCACGTGCAGCCCTTGGGTTCTCAACTCGGCGTTGATTTCGCCCGCGTTCCACGCCGCGAGTGCCTTGTCATCCAGCGTCTTGCCTGTTTCATCGACGATGCGTTCGGAGAAAGCCAGCGTATCGCGGTCATCGAGCACGCCCGGCCCTAGTTCGGTCTCGAAATACAACCGGCCGTTTTCATCGGCGAACACCTGCCGCAACTCACGTGGATGAGCGCCGGTGTGCGTCGCCAGCCGCTCGAACTCGTCGAGCCGGTAAATCCACGGCGCGATTTCAAGCGATACGTACACGCGCTGCGGCCCGTTCTGGAAAAACCAGTTGCCGCAACCGTCGTTCATGTAATTGCGGCCGATGAATTCGTTGATTGCTTCGTTGTCGACCGGGTCATCCTTGATGCGCCAATCGCCACGCCCGTTTAACGAAAGCCAGCCGAATACGGCCGGTACGTTGGGCCATTTGGCGATTGCAGCCTTCACAATGTCATCCATGCGACCTCCTTTTGCAGAACATTAGCGTAGCGGGTTACGTGCCCATTTGCTAAGTCGTTGATGATTCACGCTGGGTAAAAAACCGGTGCAGCCGCTCTGCGATGAAGTCGATCCGCCCGGGCCAGGGGCCGCGGGCGAAGCCGATGTGGCCCCCTTCTTCCGGCTGTTCGAGTTCGACCAAATGTGACACCTGGTTCGGCTGCGGCAGGCTGGCCGCGGGAACGAATGGATCATTGCGGGCATTCAACACCAGGTACGGTATGCGCACCGTTTGCAGCCACGGCTTGCCGGACGCTCTGTCCCAGTAGTCCTCGGTATTGCGAAAGCCGTGCAGCGGCGCGGTGTACTCGTTATCGAACTCGTACAGATTGCGGCTGGCGCGCAGCCTTCGCGTGTATTCGTCATCGCGCGCGATATCGGGAAATCGCTGCAGCTTCGCCAGCGCCTTGCTCTTGAGTGAGGCGAGGAACATGCGCGTGTAGATCATATTGACGCCGCGACCGAGCGCTGCGCCGCCTGCCGCCAGATCAAGCGGCGATCCGATCGATGCAGCGGCGGTGACAAATGATGCACCTTGCCCGCGTTCGCCGGCCCATTTTGCAAGCATGTTGCCACCGAGCGAGATGCCGACGGCATGCAGCAACGCCGCCGGCCAGCGCGCATGCATCGCGCGCAAGATCCAGTCGCCTTCGTCCGAGTCTCCCGAGTGATAGGCGCGCGGCAGCCGATTTGCTTCGCCGGAGCAGCCACGAAAATGCACGACCAGTCCGCGCCAGCCGCGATCGGCAAACCAGCGCATCGTCGAACGCGCGTAATGGCTTTGCGAATCGCCTTCAAGCCCGTGAAACAACACGAGCACCGGCGCATCGATCGACACCGGCTCGGGCAACGCAAAGTCGACATCAATAAAGTCACCATCGTGCGTATCCCAGCGCTCGCGTCGGTACTGGACTTCCGGCAGGCGCATCAAACGTGCTGGCACTATCGTTTGCAGGTGCCCGCCGGGCAGCCAGCGCGGAGCGACGTAAGAGCCAGGAACTAATGGCACGAAGCGTGCTCCGTCCACTCGGCCAGTACTCGATTCGCGATGTCGCGCATGTCCGCATCGGGCATATGAATCGCTTCACCGACGTCACTTAGCAATTGACGGCCAACGAAGAAGCGCAAGGCGGCCGCCCGCAACAAGTCCGCATCTCCGGCGGAGTCACCAACGGCAGCTATGCGACTTTCTGGAATAGCTAGATCGCTTGCCAACTTCCGGAGCCATTGACCCTTCATACGACCCCAAACGTGATTGACTTCACCGGATGCCAACAGCTCAGTGCCAATATGGTGCCGCACGTTGAACCGTTTCGCGAACCACGCGACTGCGAATTCCCAAGTAATCGACGCGATTGCGACTTCAATGCCATTTGATTGCAACTGAGCAATCGCCTCTCGCGCGCCCGGTGCAAACGTCGCACGCTCGCAACCTTCAGCCAAATCGAGAACATTCGACTCGCGGTACCAGCGAGCCATTTCAATGCGGGCGCAGATGATTTCCTGTTCCGACTTGAGGGTTTCGAACCGTTGCATTTCCTCAAGCCGTCCCAGCGGTTCTGCCAGCACTTCGCAAACGGTCGCACCTCGTAGCAGTGTTCCGTCGAGATCGAAGCAGACGAGACCTTGCACGCTTCAGGCCGGGATGTCAGTTTCGGATGCGAACGCGACCGTGTTCGACTATCCACAGGCATCCATGTACGGGGTCTGCTTCCATCAGTCGAGTGCGCCGCGCAACAAAGCTAGGGTATTCGCAACGCTCTGCGTTGCTGGACGCAGAACCCACACACCGTGCGTCGCTTGCGGCGGCACGCATCGTCCTTTCGCCTAGGATGCGACCGGCAAAATGCGCTCTCGGGCGAGATCGGCTGCGTAAGCCATCGCTGCCCGCAAGTGTTCCGCTTGCAGTGACGGATACTCTTCAAGAATTCGCTGTGGAGTTTCTTCCGCTGCGAGGTTATCAAGCACGACCGAAACCGGTATGCGGGTCCCCACAAAGCAAACGGTACCGTGCATGATTTCCGGGCTTGTCGCGATATAAGGTTTCCAGTCCACAGAGCCTCCGTTAGGAACGTGCGGTTTAGTGCAGCACTCCGTGCGATTTTCTTGATTCGCTGTCGTCTTGCATTTCGCCTTCAGGCGCCGCTGAAGCGTGATGCAGCACCATTTTCCATCCGGCCGGCGTTTTCACATAGACATTGGTTGCCAGCACTCGCACCACTTGCTGCTTCACGCCCTCGCCGACGACGACTTCTTCGATCACGTTATGCAGCGCTACGGTCGGTGTCTCGAGCGATTTTGCGAGCGTGCAGCGCGCGTGCACCGGGCCGTTCGCGAGTATTGCGGTCCAGGATGATTTGACCGCCGCATAACCGGTCAACCGCGAACCGCCGGGATGGATACAGACGACATCGTCGTCTTCGAGCCATAGGTCGTTGACCGCTTCGCTATCGGCCGCGTCCAGCGCTTCATAAAACGCCTGTTCGCACTCTTCCGGCGAAGACAGCATGACGGGCTTCGCGAGTCGCATCAGCGCACAGGTATCGAGGTCAATGATTTTTGATGACTTCACCGGCCTTCAGCAGATACACGGTGCCGCAATATGGGCACATTGCCTGGCCGGTCTTCGTGACGTCTAGGAATACGCGCGGGTGATGATTCCATACCGGCATGGCCGGATTGGGACAAAACGCCGGCAGATCACTCGACTGCAACTGGACGATTGGATCTTCGCTGGTCGCGCTCATTGGCACTCGTTTCCTGAACTGGGGTAAGCCACTGTTTGTATTTAGCTGCGCGGCCGTTGACCACGTCGAAAAACAGGCTCTGGATTTTTTCGGTAATCGGCCCGCGTTGACCGGCGCCGAGTACTCGCCCGTCGAGCTCGCGAATCGGCGTGATCTCGGCCGCGGTGCCGGTGAAAAACGCTTCGTCGGCCAGGTACACATCGTCGCGCGTCATGGGTTTCATTGTGACCGGATAGCCGAGGTCGTGTGCGAGATCGAGTACGGTCGCACGCGTGATGCCGGTCAGGCCCGACACCATCTGAGGCTCGAACACCTGGCCGTCCTTAACGATAAAGAGATTCTCGCCTGCGCCTTCGGCGACAAAGCCCTGCGTGTCGAGCAGAAGCGCCTCGTCGTAGCCGTCATTGGTCGCCTCCATGTTGGCAAGAATCGAATTGACGTAGTGCCCGGCGGTCTTGCTGCGAACCATCGACACGTTGATATGGTGCCGCTGAAACGACGATGTCTTCACTCTTATGCCCTTGACCAATCCTTCTTCGCCCAGATAGGCGCCCCAGGGCCACGCCGCAATGGCGACATGGACCTTGGCACCCTTCGGGCTGACACCCATTTTCTCGGAGCCATAGAACGCGAGGGGGCGCAGATAGCAGGAGTCGAGCTTGTTCGCCCGCACCACTTCGCGCTGCGCCTCGAAAATCTGCTCGCGCGAAAATGGAATCTGCATCATGAAAATCT
>CAZKNV010000073.1:0-8073 GCA_964554145.1 uncultured Burkholderiaceae bacterium | reverse complement strand
GCGCGCCCGAGGCCAATGAACCACGGATCGAGCTCACGCAGCGCGACGCGCGTCATCGGCAGCGTCAGCGAGAATGCGATCACCCCGATCAGGCCAAGCAACGTGCCGAGCGTGGCATCGCTGACCGCGCCGCGCGCAACGCCGGCGTCAACGCGCATGCGTCATCATTGCGTTGCGAGCCACAGCGCAGTGGCGGCGAGCAGCACACCCATCGTGACGTTGAAGATGCGCATGCGTGAGCCGACGGCGAGCCAGTTTCTCAACGCGGCGCCCAGCCACGCCCAGGTAATCACGCTGCCCATCGCGGCGATCGAGAACACGATGACAATGAGCGCGACGCCCACGATCGTCGCGGCACCCAGCATGAACGATCCGGTGGTTGCCGCAACCAGCATCCACGCCTTGGGATTCGCGTACTGAAAGGCGGCGGATTGCCAGAACGACAGCGGCTTTACTACCGTGCGATCGTTTGTTCCGCCTGTCGAATGCGGACCCGCAAGCTGCCAGGCGATGAAGAGCAGATAGGCAATGCCGGCCCACTTGATCAGCGAGGCAATCCACGGATACGTAAGCAGCAGAGCCGCGACGCCTGCGGCGCCGGCGATCAACATGGTGGCAAAGCCGAACGGCACTCCGAACACGTGGGGCAGCGCAGCGCGAAAGCCGTGATTCGCACCGGTCACCGTGGCGATCATGTTGTTGGGCCCCGGCGTGAAGGAGCCGACGAACGCCAATGTCGTTAGCGCAAGCAACTGTTCAAGCGGCATTTCCGTATTTCGCCCGCAGTCATGCTTGCACTGTACGCCCGTTGACCAGTACAGTGCCAGTACAGTTGTCGCGATACTTTCGACCACTGGCCTGTACGTTCAGGCAGCACAGTTGAACCTTTCGAAGGAATGTGATGAACGACTCCTCACGTTCGGAGCGCGCAGCGCTGATGGCCGTACCGCGCGCGTTGCGCGGCGGCGAGCGCACGCTGCCGGATCAGCTCGCGGCCTGGCTGGCGTTGCGTATCGATGAACACGCGCTGAAGCCTGGCTCGCGGCTGCCGTCGATCCGTACATTTGCCGATGAGAGCAAGGTCAGCCGTTCGACCATCGTCGAAACCTACGACCGGTTGATCGCAGCCGGCTATGCGGAGTCGCGGCGCGGGTCGGGTTTCTTCGTGCGCGCGCGCAAGGCGCGTTCTTCCGTTGCAGGTAAGGCCGCTACTCCAGCGCGTGCCGCCGCTAATGCGCATGCGATTGATGTCGTGTGGTTGCTGCGCTCGATGCTGCGGCAGGCGCCGGCGATCGATCATCCGGGCGCGGGGTTGTTGCCTGCGGCGTGGCTGGACAGCGACCTGGTGTCCAACGCCGTGCGCGCGGTTGGACGACTGACCGGCGATGCGCTGCTGAACTATGGCGTGCCTGAGGGCTATCTGCCTCTGCGCAATCAACTTGGTGAACGTTTGGTGCAGGCGGACATCGGCGCCGGGCCCGAACATATCGTTACCACCAACGGCGTTACGCACGGCATCGACCTTGTGGCGCGTCACTTCCTGGCGCCCGGCGATACGGTGTTCGTCGAGGATCCTGCGTGGTATCTGATGTTCGCCCGATTCGCCGCGTTTGGTGCGCGGATCGTCGGCGTGCCGCGCGGCGTGGATGGACCCGATACGACCGTGCTGGCCAATCTGCTCACGCGCCATAAACCAAAGCTGTTCGTCATCGGCAGCGTGTTGCACAACCCGACCAGCACATCGATCTCCGCAGCGAATGCGCACCGGTTGCTGAAACTCGCCGAGCAATACGACTTCACCATCGTCGAAGACGACGTGTACGGTGATCTGTATCCGGGACGTGCGTTGCGGCTGGCGGCGCTCGATCAATTGAAGCGCGTGATCTACCTCGGCGGCTTTTCGAAGACGCTTGCCGCGAGCCTGCGCGTCGGCTTCGTCGCCGCTGCGCCCGAGATCGCCGCGCAATTGGCTGACCTGAAGATGCTGACGGGGCTCACCACGCCCGAGCTGACGGAACGCGTGGTAACGCGCGTGCTGGCGGAAGGACAGTATCGACGGCACGTCGAACGCATCCGCGGCAAGCTCGATGCGGTACGCGATCGCACCGCGCGCGCGTTGGAGAAAATGGGTGTCCGGCTATTCACCGAGCCTGCGGCCGGAATTTTCATGTGGGCAGACTTCGGCCGCGATACAAACGCGATCGCGGCCGCGGGCGCCGAGCAGGGCATTTTGTGCGCGCCGGGTAGCCTGTTTTCACCGACGCAGTTGCCGAGCACCTGGATGCGGGTATCGGCTGCGGCGAGTTTGAATTCGCAGGCGATGCGTTTTCTGTCACAGGCCATGGGGTGAACGCGAACTGGGTCGAACGGTTCGAACGTCGGCTAGGACTATGCTCAAACAAAACCGTTTCGATGGGAGCTTGGAAATGAAGAGCAACCGGATAGCTGCGATTGCGCTGTTGACAGTCCTCGGAGGCGGATGCGCCACGCAGACGAGCGAAAGCACGCACGGTAGCGTGATGACGGCGAACTGTGCCCATCCGACTGCCGGCGCGACCTATCGCTGGATGCGATAAGGGCATGAGCGCGATAACCAGACAGAGTGTCGCCGCTGATAGATGCGTGGAAGCGATCCTTCTCCGCAACACCAGGCACGGCGCCTTGCACCGCGCGGTTTTGTGTTAGCTGAATTGCGCTGACGATCGTTCACATTTCTAAGCCGGGGTACTCGCGTGCTTGGTGGTGCACACGTGGAGTTAAGCTCGCCGCATGCTCGCGATTCGCTCGGTCTCGCATCGTTACGCCGACGCGCTCGTACTGGCAGCGCCCGATTTCGAGCTCGCGCGCGACGAACACTGTGCGCTGGTGGGTGCAAGCGGTACCGGCAAGACCACGTTGCTGCATATTTTGGCCGGCATCCTGCGCCCCACGTCGGGCGCCGTAACGCTGGACGGCGAAGCGCTCTATCCGCCAGTCCGGCGCGATGATCGCTGGCGCGCGAGCCGCATCGGTGTAGTTCCGCAAAAACTGCATCTGCTGGCAAGCCTGAGTGCGCTCGACAACGTGCGCCTCGCGCAGTATTGGGTTGGCAGCGCTGCCCACGCCGCCGCTCATAGTTTGCTGAAAAATCTCGGTCTGCAAGCACGACTGCACGCACGGCCGCAGGAATTAAGCGTCGGCGAACAGCAGCGTGTGGCGATTGCCCGCGCGATCGTCAACAAGCCGCGCCTGTTGCTCGCCGACGAACCAACATCCAGCCTGGACGATTCGAATGCCGAGCAGGCGGTCGATCTATTGTTCGAGGCAGCGCATATGACCGGCGCCTTGCTGGTTGTCGCGACGCACGATGCGCGCATTCGCGAACGGTTCAAGCGCCAGGTGCATCTCGCAATGGCTGCACCATGAACGTCTGGCGTCTTGCGACGGCACAACTGCGGCTCAAGCCGCTGCAAACCGCGCTCGCGGTTGTGCTGCTGGCACTCGGCATCGCCACGCTGGTTTTTGTCGTCCTGGTTCAGGGACAACTGACGCGGCAGTTAACGCGCGATGCGGAGGGCATCGATCTCGTCGTCGGCGCCAAGGGTTCGCCACTGCAGCTGATTCTGTCGGCCGTTTATCACGCCGACATTCCGACCGGCAATGTTCCGCTCGCCGCGCTGGAGCAATTGCGCGGCAACCGGCTGATCGCGCAGGTCATCCCGGTGTCGCTGGGTGACAACTACCGAGGGTTTCGCATCGTCGGCACCGAGCCGGCGTTGATTGAGCACTATCGCGGGCGCCTTGCAGCCGGCGCACTCTGGACGGCGCCGATGCAAGCTGTGCTCGGGGCCGACGTCGCGCGCGCTGCCGGGCTCGCGGTCGCATCGACGTTTGCCGGAACGCATGGCTTGACCGAAGGCGGAGCGGTTCACGATGACTCGATTTACCGCGTCGCCGGCGTGCTGGCGCCAACCGGCACCGTGCTCGACCGGCTCATCGTTACCGACAAATCGAGCGTATGGCGAGTGCATGAAGGTGAACCGGCAGACGCCGACGAGCGCGCCATCCTGGAGGCCGAGCGCGAAGTGACCGCGCTGCTGGTGCGCTATGCATCGCCGCTGGCCGCGGCGATCGTGCCGCGCCAGGTAAACGCCGAAAGCCGATTGATGGCGGCATCGCCCGCCAGCGAGCTGGCGCGGCTGTTCGCGGTGGTCGGCGTCGGCATCGACACGATGCGCGTGTTCGCCGCCGTGTTGATTGCATCGTCGTTTCTGGCGCTGTTCGTCACCCTATATAACGCGCTCGAAGAGCGGCGCTACGACATTGCGATCATGCGATTGCTCGGCGCGAGCCGCGGTCGCATCGCCGCGCTCATGTTGATTGAAGCGTGGTTGCTGGCATTCGCTGCGATCATTACAGGCGTGCTGATCGGGTTGACAGCAGTCGCCCTGGTTGGACAATGGCTGGCGCAGGCTCGAGCGTTTCCGGTCGTGGCGCTTGTCACACCGGAACTGCTGTGGATCGGTATCGTTGCGCTTTTGACGGCAACCTTGGCGGCGCTGCTGCCGGCTTGGCGGGCCGGTCGCATGGACGTTGCACAAATACTTGCCAAAGGGTGAAGATGAAGGCCTTGTTGATGGTTCTATTAATAGCGCCCGTCGTTGCGTTTGCGCAGGCCACAGTGCCGGCAGCCAAGAACTCTGCAACGACTGCATCGTCCAAGGTTGATGCGCACCGCAACGAAGACGTCGCGCGCCATCGGCAAATGGCCAAGGCGCACGAAGAAGCGGCACGCTGCCTGGAGGCCGGCACGGAGGAGAAACAATGTCATGCGCGGCTGCGTGATACGTGCAAGGGCATCGCGGTCGGCCAGTATTGCGGCATGCGGCATGCTCATTGAGTCATAGGAGCAAAACAAATGAATCGACTGCACGTGGGCGCACTGACAGCGGCAACGATGCTGTCGCTAACGCTTGCCGGCCCGGCGGCGGCGCAATCTCCGCGCACCGACGGCAAGGGTGGGATGGCGTTGCCGATCGATCCGCAACTGCTCAACGACCTGCCGGAACTCAAGGGTGTCGTTTCATGGAAGGTGCTGGGTCAGGTCAAGACGGCGCAGGTTGGAAAACGCCTTGTTCCGGAATTTGCTGACGACGTTCGCAAGCTCGACCAGCAGGACGTCAAATTACACGGCTACATGATGCCGATTGCCGCCGGCGAAAAACACGATCACTTCCTGCTGACGATGCGGCCGCCACATTGTCCTTTCTGTTTATCGGTCGGTCCCGAGTACATCGTCGAAGTCAAGGCGAAGACGCCGCTGAAGCACACGTTCGAGCCGGTCGTTGTCGCCGGTCGTTTCAACGTGCTGCGGGACGACGCGTTCGGCCTGTACTACCGGCTAACCGACGCGCGCTTGTCCGCGGCCTCGCCATGAACGATCCGATTCGCATCCTCGGCATCGCAGGCAGTCTGCGTAAGGCGTCTTACAACCGCGCCGCATTGCGCGCGGCGCAGCAGTTGGTGCCCGCCGGCGCGCACCTGGAGACCATCGAGTTGGATGGGATTCCACCATTCAACCAGGACGACGAAGCGTCGCCTCCTGCGACGGTCGCGCACCTGAAGGCGAGCATCCAGAAAAGTGACGCAGTGCTGTTTGTGACGCCGGAGTACAACTATTCAGTGCCGGGCGTGTTGAAAAATGCGATCGATTGGGCTGCACGGCCCTACGGCCAGAGCGCGTGGAAACGCAAGCCGGCGGCGATCATGGGCGCATCGATCGGAGCCATCGGAACCGCGCGCGCCCAGTATCACTTACGGCAGATGATGGTGTTTCTCGACATGCCGGTTGTCACTCAACCCGAAGTGATGATCGCGTCGGCAGCCAAGCGGTTCAACGATCAAGGCGAGTTGACCGATGAAACATCGCGCAAACTGATTGTTCAGTTGTTCGAGGCGCTGATCGATCTAACGCGGAAAATGTCGCAATAGCGCTGCGCGCGCAGGATCGAGCCGGGACAAGCGCGACTTGAGCGCCGAGCGGTTCAAATAGGCGGGCGAGCACGCCCGTAATCGGCGTTTTCTCGGAAGTCGGCTGCGCCACACTCGGCTCACCTTAACGAGCCTCCGACGACATGCGCCCGATTGCAGACGACGTTGTTATCCCGGCCGCTGCGCGCGATGTCGATCGTCGCCTGCAGGAGTATCAGGCGCTGCTTTCCAACGACGCGGTTGGCATTCTGGTCGTGTGCGACGGCGACGTCATGCAATGCAACTCGAGCGCGGCTCGGCTGTTCGGATGGGAGGCCGCACAGTTACTCGGCCGCTCGGCTGCGGTTCTGTTCGGCTCGGATGACGAGTTCCAGTCTTTCGCCAGCCGCATCGGCGATGCACTGGCGGCAGACGGCTCGCCGGCGATCGAGTGGCGCACGGTTCGTCAAGACGGCAAGCGCTTCTGGTCGCGCTTGCTCGTCAAGAGCATTACGCCGGGCGGGCCCGCCGGCGAAACCGTGTGGATGGTCGAAGACATCAGCGCGCGCAAGGAAATGGAAGCGGCGCTTGCCAAGGCGCGCGACGATCTCGAACAAAGAGTGCGTGCGGCGCACGATGAGCTGGCATGGTCCAACGAGCGGCTGGTCGCCGAGTTGTACGAGCGCAGCGAGGTCGAAGAGCGCGCGCGGCGCATCGCCCTGTACGACGAGCTGACCGAACTGCCGAATCGCCGCCTGCTCGAATCGCGGCTCGACGAAGCGATGCGCAATCATCAGCTGGGCGGCGATCGGCTGGCAGTGCTGGTGATCGACATTGACGAGTTCACCAAGCTGAACGATGCACTCGGGCATCGGGTCGGCGATGCTTTGCTTTGTGCTACCGCGCAGCGCCTGGTTGACACCGTACGCACGTCGGATCTGGTCGCGCGCACCGGCGCCGACGAGTTCGCGATCGTGCTGGGACGCCTGCGGCATGTCGACGACGCCGAACACGTTGCAAGCAAGCTGGCGGAGTTGTTGTCGGAACCGATCGAGATCGATGCCGAGCAGGTCAACATCAGCGTCAGCGTCGGTGCCGCGAGCTTTCCAAGCGATGGTGCCACTCCGGAGATGCTTCTGCGTAACGCCGATGCTGCGTTGTCATTCGCAAAATCGCGCGGACGCGGCAATGTGCAGCTGTTCGAGCCGCGCATGAATTCCGAGATGGTGCGCCGATTGCAGCTGGAGGCAGGATTGCGGCGCGCGCTCGAGAACGACGAGTTCGAGGTGTACTACCAACCGCGGATCAATCTGGCCGGCCGTACATTGATTGGTGCCGAAGCTCTGCTGCGCTGGCGCGATCCCACGATTGGACTGCAGGAACCGGGCAGTTTTATCGCGGTGGCTGAAGACACCGGCTTGATCGTGCCGATCGGCGAAGTCGTGCTGCGCGAAGCGTGTCAGGCGGCGATGCAATGGTCGGCCGCGGGCCTCGGAGAGCCGATCGTCAGCGTCAATCTGTCGCCGCGTGAATTTCGCGGCCGCTCGTTGTTACCGATGGTGAGCCAGGCGCTGGTGGACTCCGGCCTCGATGCCGAGCGTTTGCAGGTCGAGATCACCGAGGCGAGCCTGATGCGCGACGGCACCAAGGCCGAACAGGTGCTCTCCGGCCTGCATGCGATGGGCGTGAAAATCGCGCTCGATAACTTCGGCACCGGTTATTCAAGCTTGAGCAATCTGCGGCGTTTTCCGGTCGATGTAATCAAGATCGATGGCCGGTTCGTGCGCGCCGGCCCAAGCGATCCGGCCGATTGCAAGATCGTTGCGGCGCTGACCAGTCTTGCGCGCGGACTCGGCCTGCAAGTGGTGGCCGAAGGCGTTGAAACACTCGAGCAACTTTCGTTTGTCACCGATTGCGGCTGCAACGAAGCCCAGGGCTTTTTGCTCGGCCGGCCGTTAACCTCAGCCGGCTTCATCGAGTTCGCAAATTCGTTGCGCAAATAGCGCTGCCGCTGAAGTAGATTCGTCGGCCTTAAGCTTCGGGTTTGATTAACCGGGAGCTTGCAATGGCAACGAGTGCAGAGTGGCATGAGGATTACCACAAGATGAGCGAGGCGGCGCTGAA